>JAQVEI010000321.1 GCA_028697695.1 Lentimicrobiaceae bacterium | reverse complement strand
TTTTCCATTGCTCAGTTGAACGATACTATCTCTTTAATTAAGGATAGAAACCGCAACCTAAAAGATGATCTGACCAACCGTACCGATGAGTTGAATACGGCTTATTATATTGTTGGAGAACGTAAGGATCTGATAGAGAAGAATATTCTTGACAAGCAGGGTGGTTTCCTCGGTATTGGCCGCACGCAGAAGATATCAGGTGATGTTGACCTTCAGCACTTCACACGTATAGATATCCGCAACCTTAAATCCATACCCCTGAATGTAAAGGAAGCCAAATTAATGTCGGTACATCCGGCTGGCTCCTATGAGTGGAAGAAATCGGACAAAAAAGTCGATGAACTCGTAATTATCGATCCCGCATCATTTTGGGAAAGATCCCGTATGCTGGTAATATCTACTGAAAAATAGTCACTAAACGATAGAAGTTTAAAGCTGTATTAAATCATATTTATTTTTCGACCTCATTGCTGTTGGTGATGAGGTCGTTTTTTTTTTGTCAGCCCGCAGTTTAAAATGTAGTATTTTTGTGTGTGATGGTTACTAAATCTATACGCGGTGAAAAGGTAAAAGGCAAAGTGCTGATGGGCTTTGTAATGCTGTTTGTGCTAACCCTGGCTGGGATTTATGCCGTAATTTTCTTTGCCCGTCAATTGCAACCGCCCGATACCGATGTGTCACAGGCTGTTAAAAAACTCACCCTTGTTAGCAACATGTTGTCCGGCCTTATTGATGCTGACGGGCAGGCAAGAGCATATATTACTTCGGGAAATAAAATTTACTATGATAAATACCGCAGCGATCAAAAACAAATCAACAAAATAGCCGATTCTTTAAAAAAAGCAAGCATTTCTCACACAGAGCAATACCTTCGCATGTTGGTGGTGGATAGTTTGTTGCATTTGAAGCACAATACACTGGAGAGTTTTTTTCGATTGCAGCTTAGCAGTGGAGTTCCAATCCTGAGTGCCGACAGGTTGGATAAAATTGTGGACAGCTTCAATGACACCGTGGCAACTTCTACGCAAACCATTACTTCGCGCCAGCCTGATATAAAGGATGTAACCATTACCAGCAATGCTCCTGAGGGCAAAGATACCAAAGGTAATGTGTTTAAGCGCTTGTGGAGCGGACTTTCGGGTAAGAAAGACCGGGTGGATACGGTGATTATTCAACACAGACCGGAACCGCTGCATTATGATACCACGCGCACTTACGTTAAAGTTAGCGATACAGCCATTCAACATGTAAGAACACAGCTCCAGCGCATGGGGCGCGAAGAGAGAGAAAGCCGGCAGCTTGCGGTGGAACGCGAACTCATGTTGCTTCGCACCGACCAAAGTATACTGGATGAGATTCGAAACGTACTTTTATTGTATGAAAAAGAAGAAATTAACGCAGCCATACAAGGTTCTGAAAAGGCCGGTCAGGTGTTGAACCGGTTATGGGAAACGGCACTTATCCTCGCTTTGGCAAGTGTGCTTATAATGTTCATCTTTATCCTGCTGATTTGGCAGGATTTGGCCAAAAGTGCCTATTACCGGCGTCAACTGGAACATGCCCGTCAACTTGCCGAACGCTTACTTAAAGTGAAAGAGTTGTTCCTGGCCAATATGAGTCATGAAATTAGAACACCCATAACAAGTATCATCGGGTTTAGCGAGAAAATGTCAGATACCGGACTCTCAAAAGAACAGAAGAGTTATCTGGATTATATCACTACTTCATCCGATCACCTGCTGGGCCTGGTGGATGATTTGTTGGACTACAGCCGTATTGAAAGTGGTAAGTTTAATCTGGAACGCATCTCATTTAATCCGTCAAATGTGCTCAGGCAGGCTTTTGAAACCTTGCGGCCTAAAGGTGAACAAAAAGCGCTTCAAATGAATTTTTCATTTAAAGGCGAAGGAAATAGCCGGGTATGGGGCGATCCCCTCAGATTGCGCCAGATTATTTACAATCTTTTGAACAACAGCATTAAGTTCACCGAGAAGGGAAGCATCAGTCTTGAGGTGGAGGAAACTATTCTTAATGAGGTAGTTGAGCTTAAAATTACTGTAAGCGATACCGGCATTGGAATTCCTGAAGAAAAGCAGAAGTTGATTTTTGAAGAATTTACGCAGGTTGACGACAGCATTACCCGCCGTTATGGAGGTTCGGGGTTGGGTTTGGCAATAGTGCTAAAACTTACCCGGCTGATGAATGGTAGAATAGAATTGCAAAGCAAGGAGCAACAGGGTTCTAAATTTATCATCTACCTGTCCTTTGAGCCCGACACCAAGCCCGCAATGGATGAGAAAAATGGAGACGAACATGTACCTGATTTGAATGGAGTGGAAATATTGCTTGCCGAAGATGATGAAACCACGCGGGAACTGCTGGCAACCATACTTTCTGATGCAGGTGCAGGAATTAACAGTGCTAATGACGGGAGCCATGCATTTGAGCTTTTTATGGGCAATCCGTCAAAGTTTCAGTTATTAATTACCGACATCAATATGCCCGGTTTAAGCGGGCCGGAATTATCGGCAGGTATAATGAAATATAGTAAAGAACATAATATTAATCCTCCATTGATATTGGGTCTTACGGCACATGCAACTCCCGGAGAAACGGAAAAATATTTAAAAGCAGGGATCAATAAACTATTAAATAAGCCCTTTAAAAGAAGCCATCTGCTTGATTCTATTCGTATGCTGTTGCCTCAGATTCAGAATGTGAGAAGAAACATGGTAAAAAACAGTCTGCATTTGAGAGAAAACCCGGGTGTGGATGATACTCTTAGAAACAGCACCTATGATTTAAGTAAATTCGAAGCATTTACCAATGGTGATCCTCAGGCATTGAAAGCTATTGTTAATTCACTTGCAAAGGGGCTGGGTGTGACTATTGTGGAACTAAAAACTGCTTTGGTCAAAAATGATTATAAAGCACTCTCGTTGCTTGCCCACCGGGCGCTTCCCAATATACGAAACCTGGGCGCCGGTAACGTCATAGCTTTGCTTGTAAAGATTGAACAGCTACGCAGCCAAAATAAAGTCGATTCCAGTGCTGTTGAGGCTTTGGTTGATAAATGTATAACTGAACTTGAAGAAATTCAGGAGGATCTCTCCTTACTGTTTCCGGTAGAATAGCTATTGCAAAGGAATGCCGTATTGTTTCATCTTATTGTAAAGGGTTTTCCGGTCAACATTCAGTATGCGGGCAGCTTTGGTTTTGTTAAACCTCACTTTTTCGAGGGTGCTGATGATTAAATCACGTTCGCTTTTACGGGACGATTCTTTCAGGCCGCTACTCTTCTGATCTGAGGATACTTCCGCAATTTTACCGCCAGTAATTTCTCCCAATGATTCTTCGACCAACTCAGCTGGGAGGGTGTCGCGGGTAATCAGGCTGCCATGGGTAAGCAATACTGAGCGCTTTACAATGTTTCGAAGCTCTCTTAAATTGCCCGGCCAGGAGTATTGGGAGAATATATGTTCTACATCAGGCGAAAGCCCGGTAACATTGCGATTAAGCTCTTGATTGGCCTGCTTTAAAAAGTGTTTAATAAACAACTCAAGATCATCGTGCCGCTCCCGAAGCGGAGCAACATGCATAGCAAACTCATTAATGCGATGATACAGGTCTTCTCTGAAATCGCCTCTTGCCACTGCCTGCTTTAAGTCATCGTTGGTAGCGCATATAATGCGGACATCTACCGGAATTTCTACGGTTGAGCCTATCCGCCTGATTTTACGTTCCTGAATAGCCCTAAGCAGTTGAACTTGTATTTCGTAAGTAAGGTTTCCAATTTCGTCCAGAAAGATGGTACCCGTATTGGCTGCTTCAAACTGCCCTGTTTTGTCGGCAAATGCTCCGGTAAAAGAGCCTTTTAAGTGTCCGAACAACTCGCTACCGGCCAAATCGCGTGGCAATGCACCGCAATCAATGGCAACAAAGGGTTGTTTGTTGCGCACACTGTTCATGTGTATTTTACGTGCCAGAAACTCTTTTCCTGTTCCGCTCTCCCC
>JAQVEI010000320.1 GCA_028697695.1 Lentimicrobiaceae bacterium | reverse complement strand
ACTTTTTCACGAAGTAACGACGATTATATACCCAGTCTCTTTAGCGTGAATGAATCCATAAAGAATGCCTTATCGCTGGTAAACGAGCAATACCGGGCCCATAATATTCAGTTGTTTTCAAATTTAGCGCCTGATGAGCAGGTGATGGTTCATGGAAATACCTATAAAATAGAACAGGTATTGCTCAATTTGTTGTCAAATGCCCGCGATGCAATAGAAGAAAAGGGCACGGCGGAAGACGTTAACGGTCAGGCCAGCATCCGGATTGTCAGCCGGCGGACTGAAGAAGGGGTGGTGGTGGAAGTAAATGATACGGGTAAAGGCATTGACACTGCGCAGATGGCCTATCTTACAACACCCTTTTATACCACCAAAGAAACAGGAAAGGGCACTGGTTTAGGTCTGGCAATTTCTTATGGAATCATTAAAGACCATAAGGGAAGTCTTAACTTTTACAGTGAACCCGGGCAGGGTAGCAGTGCACAATTTGTACTGCCACTTTACGTGAAATCCAGTAGTTAAACCACAGAAAATTGATTATGAGTAAGAAGACCAAACTCCGGGTGTTAATTCTTGATGATGAAACCGATTTTACGTCAGAATTAAAAGAATTTTTGGAACTGAGAGATTTTGATGTCTATACAGCTTCAACTCCCGGTGAAGGTTTTGAAAGCCTCAGACGGCGACCTTACGACCTGATGATACTGGATATACGGCTGCCGGGTATGAGTGGACTGGATATTTTAAAACAGGTACGTAAACTATACCCGGGCATGGAGGTAATTATTATTTCGGGCCATGGAGATATGGATACCGTGATTCAGGCCATGCGCGACGGAGCCATTGATTATTTGCGAAAGCCATTCCGCCATATTGATATACAACTATCCATTGAACGGACTGAAAAATATTTAAAGCTGTACCGGGAGTTTTGTGAGGTTCAAAACCGGAATTCACTCATCTCAACGGAATTGGAGCGCATGATCGATAGAACATTTATTGGCGAAAGCCCGGCTATTTGCAAGGTGCTCGATCTGGCAAATACTGCTGCCCGTTATCCTTCAACCAATGTATTGATTACCGGTGAAAGCGGCACCGGAAAAGAGATAGTTGCCCGCATTATCCATTACGCCAGTTCGCAGCAGCACCAGGCATTTTGTGCCGTTAACAGCAGTGCGGTGAATGAATCATTGCTGGAAAGCGAATTTTTTGGACATGTGAAAGGGTCGTTTACCGGAGCCATCAACGATAAAAAAGGCTATTTTGAAATCGCCAATAAAGGTACGCTCTTCCTGGATGAAATTGCTGACATGCCATTCGCCCTGCAGGCCAAACTGCTGAGAGCTATCGAAGAAAAAACCATTAAAAAAGTTGGCGGGAGTGAAGAAATTCAGGTTGACTTCAGAATTATCGCAGCCACCAACCATGAGGTGGAAAAACTGATTGACAGCCGGCAGTTTCGCCTTGATTTATACCATCGCCTCAATACACTCACCATACATATTCCACCCCTGCGTGAGCGGCCTGAGGATATCGAACCTTTATTGCAGTATTTTGTCAGCCACTTCGCGCAAAAGCTCAATAAGCCCCTGCCAAAGATTAATGCTCAGCTCACCGAAAGCCTCAAAGGCTACGATTTTCCGGGAAATGTAAGAGAGCTGCGCAATATGGTAGAAAAAGCCATGATCTTTTGCAACACACAAACCCTTAGCCCCCTGGATTTTAACTTAAACGGGAGCCCGCAAAGTCAGACACATAAACCCATAATCCTGAACCTTGAAGAACAAGAACAGAATCTTATTCTGCAAGCCCTGAATGAATGTGGTTACAATCAGGTAATGGCTGCCCGAATGCTCGGTATCTCGCGGGATTCGTTAATTCGCCGGATGAAAAAGTTTAATATCCGGATACTAAAAGATCAGGATTAAGCAGGCTTATACTACCACGGTAAAACCGCACAAGTGTGCGTATTTATGCGTGATTTTAAGGGTGATGTTTATTCAAAATATTTTAAATTACCTTTATTATAACACACTAAGTATTATATAAAAAGCATATAATCAAATTAATATAAAATCATCTAATAGAATATAACACACTAACAATATATCATTCTTCAAAACGGAACAGGTATTGACTGTGGCTGTTGGCCATCAATAGCTGTTATTATGAAGACGATATTTTCACTCTGTTTAGTAGTACTTTTCCCGGTAACCTCTCTTTTTGCTCAATGGGTTCCAATTACAGGCAACTCTTTTGAAAAAGTAGCCACTACTATAGAACCTATAGCGGAAGGTTTCGTTCTAACCCTTGACCTTCCAGGCTTTTATAAGGTGCAGGATGAATTGGGGCTATACTCCATATTGCTTCCCGATGGTGTAAATGAAACAGAAGCCGGATTTCCTGACATGCAGCATCTGGCTGTAAGTGTTCAGATACCGGCATTGGGTATCATGGAACTCAGGGTAAGAAAAGCCGAATATACCGAAATTGATGGATTGGAAGTAGCTCCGGCCAAGGGTGATCCTCAGTTTTCTCATTTACCAGGCTGGCATAACCCTCAGCCGGCCACCCTTGCCTACGAAAATAATATGTTTTATCCCCCGGTAATCGCAAAAGCTGGTCGCCCGTATATTCTGGGAGGTGTACGGGGCCAATCCCTGAAGGTATTTCCACTTGGTTATCACCCCTTGACCCATACCCTGAGGGTATGTCATCATCTGGAGCTGGAACTGCATTTTACAGATGAGCCGGGTGTAAATGAATTGTCACGGCAACCTCTCTTTAGTAAAAACACTATGGCTGAGGTAGCAGAGAACCATTTTTTAAATGGATCAGTAAATGAACGTTATCAGCCCGTTGCCGAAGATGGGGGTATGCTCATCATAACGCCTTCGGCTTATGTGCCGCTGTTTGATGAATTTATACAATGGAAAGCCCAATGCGGTGTTGAGTGCACCCTGATTACTGCGGAAGAACTCCCGGATGTAGCCGGCATTCAGCAAAAAATTAAAGAGCTTTATTACAGCAGGGGTTTATCCTGGCTGTTGTTGGCCGGAGATATGAATCATGTGCCTTCCGTGATGGGAGCCAATGGTATGGGCGACAACATGTATGGTTATATTGAGGGCGATGATCATTACCCGGAAATCATTACCGCCAGGATGCCTGCAAAAGATGCCGGGGATTTAAAGGTGATGCTTTCGCGAAGCCTGAATTATGAAAAAGGCCTTACAGGTTTCAACCGTGCTGATGCTTTTGCAGGCATAGCCAGTGAGCTTGGGCCGGGTGATAACGGGGAAAAGGATTATGAACATATGCGCATCATTGGTCAGCAGTTGCAGCAAAATTGTGGCATGACGGTTTCAGAATTTTACGATGGCAGTCAGGGTGGCAATGATCAGCCGGGCAACCCCCGGGTAGCTGATGTGGAAAAAGCCTTCAATGCCGGATTGGGTACGGTTATGTATATCGGTCATGGCACTTCGGGCGGCTGGCATACTTCGGGATTTAACAGCACTCATGTAAAACAGCTAACCAACACCGCCTCCTGGCCGGTTATCTGGTCGGCAGGCTGCGATAATGGCAACTTTTCGGAAGCCAACTGTTTTGCAGCGCACTGGTTAAAGGCGGGAACGCCGCAGGCCCCGGCTGGTGCCGTGGCTGCAATGATGTCAACCGGCCGTCAAAGCTGGTTTCCGCCTATGTCGGCCCAGGATGAAGTAGCTGCTATTCTGGGGGGAAAGAAGCCCGGCGTTACCACACGCACCTTTGGCGGCATTTCCATGGCTGCCTGTATGCGCATGAATGACAAATATGGTGAAGGTGGATTCAGGGTAACCGATACGTGGAATTTGTTTGGTGACCCTTCCCTGATGATGCGCACTGCCACCGCCCGAAAGATGGAAACCAGCCATCCCGCTATGATGGGTGCCGATGATCTGATTTTTGAGGTAAACGTTTCGGTCGAGTATGCCCTGGCCACCCTGGTGCAGCATGGAAAGCTGTTGGGTGCAGCCCGTGTGCT
>JAQVEI010000319.1 GCA_028697695.1 Lentimicrobiaceae bacterium | reverse complement strand
TGAGCCTTAGCGTGAAAAATATGGGCAGAAAGAAGGGGAAGCCAACAGCCCAATCAGCTAGCGCTCCCCCTTCGCACGCCCCTAACCTAAAAGGAAAGGAGGTAAGGTATGATGTGACAAAGATAGCATAAATTACGATGCAACCGCAGGTGGTGGTTGGTCGTTCAGCCCGCAAAAACTAACGAGGGCTGAATTGCAATTCATATCAAACAAAATCCTTAAAATCAAAAAATAATGAAACGAAAACTATTCATTACACTCACCCTAGCCCTATTTGCGGTTGGGGCTGTAACAACCACAAACGTAGCGCAAAACGATGTCTCGCTGGATGATATCAGGGTAATGGCCATGGCGGATCATACCACCCCTACTGCTCCAGGGGGACAGGAAGGTGGAGGTACTACAGCAAATGCATGCTGTCCAATTTGGGATGTGGAAATTGAAATAACTTTTATTGGGACAACAATTAGATGTAAAACAGGAGGTAGCTACAAATGCAATGATTGCGAGTGCCCCAACTAACATTAAACTTGCTGCTCAAGCCCCAATATTGGTAAAACCTTTTTGTGCTTGGGCAGCACTTTAATTATGAAAGTAAATTATTATAACGTCATATTGTAAGAGATGAGAAAAATAATTAAAATATTCAGCATAGCAACTGCTGCTTTTGTTCTACTGCATTGCTCTGATAACAAAGTAAGGGAAACGTCAAAAAATATTTTGGCCTCTCCGTCTATTACTAAAAGTCATTTCGCTAATTTGCAGCAAACTGAGCATAAAATTGGCAAAATAAAGTCATTTGATGTCATAGACTCAACAAATCTTGTGGTTTCATCTGTTAATCCTGCCAGTATAATTATTTATAACTTTGAAGGAAAGCCAATACGCACTATTGGACGAACAGGAAAAGGTCCTTTCGAATATCTTTCTCCATCAATTGTTAAATCCTTTAAATCAAGACTCTATGTTTGGTGCGATCAGTCTTTAAAATTAATTATTTTTGACGTTGAAGGAAACCCCATTGAAGAAGTTAAAGGTTTAACAAGTGCAATAAAATCATTTGAGATTGTAGATGACAACATTTTTTTCTTTAACCATGGGAACCATAAATACATAATATCAATTTTTAACCTTTCTTCAAGAAAAAATATTATAAACCTGGGCTCAGGATCAGAAGAACATAAGTTATTGAGCCTAGCACCGTGTGCTGGGGGTATAACAACTATGAATGACACGATATACTTTATCACCGCAGATGATTTAACTGTTTGTGGGATTAACAAAAAGGATTTTAAGTTGGAGAAGTGGAAAGTTGAGGATAAGAGTTTCAAAGTAAAACCAACAAAATCAAATGCTGAATTTACTATTAATGAAAACAGGGAGGCCGCTGTAGAGTATCTACTAGAGAATCCGAGAATAACTGGGCTCATGCACTACCACAACAGGTTGCTGGTAAAATTGGAAATGGGAAAATATGTAAAAAAGGAAGGAAGGATAGATTTTACTGAACGTTTTATCTATTACTGCCTAATCAATCATAAAAAGGGCACTATTCAAAGTTATTCATGTAGAATTGATAGTGATTTAATGCTAGAATACCCATGCCTTCTCTCTACTCATAAAGGTAATGTTTATACTATTGAACCCGTGCAACACAAGAGTGACATTGAGTATGCACTGTATAAACTTGATTTCAACTAAATAACAGAAAATGGGATGAAAAGATCAATTCGTGGTACCATTATCAAAACAATCCTATTAAATCCGCTCTTAGGCGTTGGCGGCACTAAGATATGGGTTTGTGGCAGCTGTGTTCAAACTAAAGCAAAAACCTTTAACGACGGTGGTATTTGTTACTTCTAGGCATCTAAGCTGAGCATATTATCGAAATGTGCTCAGCTTCTAATCAGGTCAAACTTTAAGTAAATTGCAATACATTTAAACACAAAAACTATAACAGCTTCAGTTATGAAACGAACCCTAAGTATAACTTTCCAAGTATGCGTAATCCTATCACTATTTATCTCTTGCAAGCCTAACCCAAAACCCAAGGCTTATAAAACCTACGAGGAAAAGGTAACTACCCTGCCCCACAACTCCTTTTGCCCTTCGTTTCTAATTTACCTTGAGGATCATCTCCTTTTGATACGTAATAATCGTGACACCATATTTGAGCTTATAGATCTTAAAACAGACTCAGTCAAAAAGTTTGGACTAAGAGGCAGGGGGCCAGATGAATTCTTGTACATTAGCGATGCCTACAACGACAACCACGAAAAGATTATAACCCTTGTGGATGAGCACTCTAAAAGTGTGTATAGGGTAACATATGAGGATATGCTTAATTGCGATTTAACCAACGCCCAGCAGCTTAAGCTGCCAGCAAGCATTAGCTCTTTTACAAGTATTAGGTTGACCAATAAAGGGTGGGCTTATGGCGACCTCACGGGCGATGCCATGGTGAAGCTACTTGCCAAGGATGGAAGTGTATCTCGATTTAATTACCAGCCACAACTACCCTATACGTTAGACAAAAGCACTAAGGCCTACGCCTATTATTCGGCTATAACTTACAACTCCAAACTTAATAAAACCGTCGTGGCATTAAGATATTTCCCTTACGTATTTATCCTAAATGACAATGGAACCCTTTACCGGACAATCAAAACAGATGAGAAGTATGATCTGCCAATCTTTAAAAACGAGAACCTTGTACCTGCTGAATCCTCTATGATCTACTGCTGGGAGGTACACACAACCGATAAGCACATCTACGTTGTGAACGCGGGCGTAACCCAGGGCGAATTTGAGCAAGAGATCCTCAGGGGAACCAACATTCAAATTTACGACTGGGAGGGGAATCAAGTCAGCGAGATTAAAACAGATTTTGCCTTTGTAAACCTAGCCCTTGATTTAAACAACGGGAAAATATATGGCAGCAGTAGCAAGGATATGTACCGCTGCATTTCATGGATACCCCTAAAAACAGAAATAGATTAGAGCGAAAAGAATATATATGAAAACGCTACGAAAACTATTCATAACATTAACCCTATCCCTGTTTGCGGTTGGGGCAGTAATTACCACAAACGTAGCGCAAAACGACATCTCGCTAGAGGATATCAGGGTAATGGCCATGGCGGATCATACCACCCCTACTGCTCCAGGGGGGCCGGAAGGTGGAGGCTCAGCTGAATGCAATCTCTGCAAGATAACAAACCAAAATGGCGAAGTAACTTTCTCTTGCAGGTCAACCCCAAAAATCAATAAGTGTATCGCAACAGATAACGCAGGGTGGACAATGTCATGTGACAATGCAACAAAATGCGATTAACTTTTCAGCAGTACAGCAGATCAATTGATGTGCTGTACTAAAAAACACACCTAACCCTACAAACAAATAGTATATGCTAAAGAAATATATCTAATACTTCACTATTCTTCTAGTCTTATCATATAATTTTGGCTGTAAGCAAAAAACCAACGAGGTTAAATATGACCTTGAAAACATTCCCTGCAAATTGTTAACCGCAGAGGATATTAACTTTAGTAAAGGTGATAACCCTATGGTTTACAACAAAATAAACAACCGCCTAGTTTTAGTTGAGAACTGGCATACCCCACCCTACTATCTTGAACTGTGGGATTTGAATAAAGATTCACTGGTTACCAAGTTTGCCAAAAGGGGTAACGGGCCACACGAATTCCTTTCGTGCTATGCTAGCTTCAAATCAAACACAAACCAGCTACATGTTTTCGATATCATAAAGCGACAGGGCACAATATATAATATTGATTCGCTATTAAAACACGGGAATCAGTACCATCCCCCAAAATTTAATGTGCCATCATTCATTGGTAATGACATTGCAACGCTTGACACAAGCACAATCCTAATATTTACCTAAATTGAGCGATTTATGCAGAAAAGAATAAAAGATAGCTTGTTTATAACCCTGATAATGTGTATCTTAGAGGTGTAAAAACAAAAAAACAACACTTCACCATTTGGGTGCACAAGACCATCT
>JAQVEI010000318.1 GCA_028697695.1 Lentimicrobiaceae bacterium | reverse complement strand
GTTTAATCTTTGTACTAAAGTCTCCGAAGTTATTAGTAGAAGTGATATAGTTACTTCCAGGGCATAAGATATATGCTCCAATCAATGGTTCGGCTGAAAAGGAATCCTTAACAAAGCCGCTTACCATAACTTCTTGGGCTACGGACGTTTTAACGAATAAAAACAAAGCAGTGATGAGATGGCAAATGTTTTTGAGTCTCATCTTCAATAGGTTATTGCGGTATTAACGGAATATCCTGCAAAAATGCCAAATCCTCCCTTAACATTTGAGAATAATGTTACAGGTTCCATCGGGTTAGCTAAATCCGGAAACTGTGCAAATGAATGTCTGATCCAGGATTTACGGTATTTATAGAATGTTTCACTAACCGACAACAGGCGCATCTCTTTTCTGTTGCCAGTTAAAGTGCTGCTGGTTCTAAGTTTAAGGATGCATTGATTGCCGTTAATGAGTTCGTCGGAAAAAATGCATAATCCACTATAGTATTCTTCATCACCTTCATTTATAACAACCTTGTCGTTATCCCCACTTAGCCTTATAAGTTCAAATTCATCTTCATCATTAAAGTGCAGTACATTAACTTCATAGAAGTTGCGATGTAAGCTATTGTCTGCAAAGAACAGTTGCATTTTGTAATAGTAACCGCCTTCAGAATCTGTATATCGATTGGGATCATAAAAAACACTATCCAGAAGAGTAACTGGTGGGGCTGAATCTTCAGCTTCAACCAGATCATACCCGGGTGCTGCCGCAGTAATTTTATACTTTACTCCTGTACGTGCAACTACTGTATCATGTGAGTAAAATCCATCGACAATATGATTGAGATTGCCCAGGTAAATGTCGTTAGCATATAGCCTGACATCTCCATTTTTTATTACTGTTGTATCTTCAGCCAATATATTCTGCGAATGACTTAAATGAACAATAAACTTGTCTCCGGTTGAAAAGAAACAGTTGACAACGAGTTTGTCAGGAGGATTTGGTAAGTCAATTTCAATGACTTTGGTGCATGATGCCAGTAGAAGTATTATGATGATGGCTTTATACTTCATATCTTATTGCAGAGATTAGAAAATATAGCTAAAATTTGCTTCACAGATGGCTCCGATTCTTTGTTTGTCAGTTTGCGGGCTTTTTTCCTGCGGAAGGCAGGTAAGTCCTGGTCTGACTGAAAACTTTATGTCATTTGAAATGAAATAGGATATTCCGGTGTTTAGCGAAATTGCTATTGTCTTGAACAAATCTAAATCGGTAGATGTTGAGAGTGAATATGCATCGACAAGAAAATATCCTGGCCGTAATGATAGATCAAGTTTGATTTTTGGAATGGCGTTAAATCCAAAAGATCTCCTTAATTCAATTTCAATGAGAAAATGCTTGGCTTCGGTAATGCTGGATTTTGTCTTGAAATAATTAGCATTAATTCCTGTATACCATTTCTCATTTAGGTTTATGCCACCCCCAACCTCAAGAGCTGGTGGATGATTGTCGTGTGTGGTTGTAATGAGAATTTCCGAGTTAAATTTCAGGCCAATTGTTACTTCAGGCTTTACCTGGGATTGAGAGGGCATGCTTATCAGAATAATGGCAGCTCCAAGAATTATTATCTTAATAGATATTATTGGATTCATATTCGTAGGTTTTATGTTTTGAAAATAAAAACTTGAATCACCTGCAGAACAATCTGGGTGTGGTACCAATTTACAATTTTTATTAATCACACTAACAGATTAGGCTACAAAGCAAGTGTTTTGCAGCTAAGTGAAGTATGCAGGGATGGGTTGCAAATCTCTTGCTTGTGCGTCGGCTTTTAATTTATTAATCGATTTGGCTTTACAGCTAACGATGGCGGAGCCGGGGCCGCGGAGCGAACGAGTATATGAGCCACGAACCTGAATGTGCGTAGCTAAGCCCAGTGCGGGCTTTCGGAGCCGTTTCCTGTCAACAGGAATAGTACTAATTTAGAATACTAACCTACATGCCATAGACCCCGCCTGCATTGGGTTTAGGTGATCTTAGGTTTCTTGCTTTACCCTCAACAATTTTTCAATCAGCGCTACCTAAACATACTCTCAAAAATGTTTTTGTCGTACGAATGTGAATGGCCTGTAGGGGTTTCACTTGACAGTTGTCAACTTAAATATTTCATTAATAAAATATATCAATTCCATAAAAATCAACAATTTTATTATAAGCCTCTGATGCTGCGCCATTTCCCCAATCATAAATAGTAAATCCGCCTATTCCCCCTCCTTCAGGGCTGGTAGTACCCTCATGACCATAATTCTCCATCATAAAACCATAATCTTTTTCATTGAAGAATGGGAAACGAATTTCCCATTGTTCTTTTGTTGTTGGGTTTTCTGAACAATACATCATACTGAATGAAGCCTTTATTGCAGCAACTCCACGTTGCACATATTCGTCTAATTCCAAAGTTTTGCCATAACGAATTATCAGCTCTGAAAACAATGCCTGACGTGAGTCGTTCCATTCCCCATCGGCATTCATAACCCCAAAACCGCCAAACACCGGAACATACATATATGGAGGCTGCCAAACAGCTTGTGCCATTAACAACTCATCTATAGTACGTTGCCCGAGCTCAAGAAATCGTTTTTTACCTGTTAATTTATAGCTGTTTATTAAAGCCTCAGCTGTCCAGTAAATAGAAAGTGTATTTTGTTTGAACATATTGTTTCTGGGAATTTTTTTGCCAACATATTCTTTATTACCCCATTTATTGCATGACCAATATGTTTCAAAATCTTCCCATTGACCGATTGGGATAATCCCGGTAATTACAGCTTCCATTGCCTTAATAGCAGCATCAAGGTATTTATTGTCATTGGTAATTTCTGCCAACTTTAGCAAGAAAGTAACCGATTTGGAGGTTTCAGGTGATTGAGCAAGAATATCAAATGGTTCATAAGTTTCGGGGGAAATCCAAGCAGGGAAGAAACCCTTTTCGTCCTGGTATTTTAATAATCCATCTCCATAGTTCCTTGCATATTCAAGCAAACGCTCATCTTTCTCCAACTCATCATACCAACAAAGCATATAGTAGGCAGTGCAGCTCATGTCCAAAATATGCAGGGGTGATATACGTGAATCATGTGTGAAGGGATTGCGGTTTGAGTTGCCATAATAATAGTATTCCCAACCTTTTGAACGGTTATAAGATTTCCCGTCTATTTCGATCTTTTCCATTTCAGTAGCAATTACTCCTGGAAATAAACCATTTTTTTGAGGGAAAGACAAGGCCAGTTCTTTGGTTAGTTGAGCCCTTTGAATGTACTCTTTATTGTTTGTGCGTTTACCGTAACGATAAAGACCTTGTGCTGAACGAAAAGAATTAAACCAGGCCTGGTTCCATATGGATCGGAATTCACGCTCATTAACCGGCTCAGTATAGTTGGGACTTTGTGTAAAATTCACAATAAATACCGGTGCCCCAACTTTTTTCCCATTCAGTTCAAATTCCTGCCAAACAACATCCTCCCATGTATTAAAAGCCCAATTGTAGGTATGTTTAACATAAGGTTCCAGAGTACCTTTTATTGGTTCCCCTTTTTCATATAATTCTTCGCCGTATTTTTTCCACATAAATGCAAGTGGTCTTCGCCACGGATTTTTAATAGCTTCTTCACTATCATCAATCATTAAGTAAAATGATAAATACAGTTCGCCTGTGTTAAACCTGGTTTGTTCTGCTTTCTTGAAAAGAACATGCTCTTGAACCACATAGTCGCTAAGTCCAATTACCATCTTATTTTCTTCAACATCCAAATCCATATACCAGCGATATTCACTTTTTTCTCTTGCCTCAAGGTCAGGAATCAGAGTAAGCAGCTTATCATCTGATGTCAATATAAGTGCCGGTGCCCGAAACACATGATCGGAAATGATATAACCATCATCAGGAGAAAGATGCGGTGTCCAATGGAATTTTCCTCTGAATTTCGGAAAAATATTAATTGCCCACCCTTGAGTTTCAACATCTTCTTTCAGCAATAAAGTAGCAGTTATTTTATAGGTTTTCT
>JAQVEI010000317.1 GCA_028697695.1 Lentimicrobiaceae bacterium | reverse complement strand
CCGGTTCATCGGCCCAGCTTATGTCACGTGATGGTAAGTTTGCCATCATTAAGCTGCCCTCAGGCGAAACACGCATGATACTGCAGGCCTGTAAGGCTACCATAGGTATGGTTTCAAACGTTGAGCACAACCTCGAAGTTTCCGGTAAAGCCGGTCGCAGCCGCTGGTTAGGTCGACGCCCGCGCACCCGCGCCGTGGTTATGAACCCGGTAGATCACCCCATGGGTGGTGGTGAAGGAAGGGCATCAGGTGGACAACCTCGCTCACGCAAGGGCTTGCCAGCTAAAGGATATAAAACACGGTATCCAAAAAAGGCTTCCAACAAGTACATTGTTGAAAGAAGGAAAAAGTAATTGAACTGTAAACAGCATTAAATATGAGCCGTTCGCTTAAAAAAGGTCCTTATATAGACTACAAGCTTGAAAAGAAAGTTTTGGACGCAGTGAGTTCAAACAAAAAAGTAGTAATAAAAACCTGGTCACGCGCCACCATGATTTCTCCTGATTTTGTGGGACAAACAATAGCCGTGCACAATGGGAATAAGTTTATTCCGGTATATATTACTGAAAATATGGTTGGTCACAAACTGGGTGAATTTTCGCCTACCCGTATCTTCAGAGGTCATGCCGGCAGTAAGGATAAAGGTAAAAAGTAAGGGAGGGAAAATAAATGGGATCACGTAAAAAAAACAGAGCAGATCAACTCAAAGAAGAGCGTAAAAGCATAGCTTTTGCAACACTGCGCAATTGTCCTACCTCGCCCCGTAAAATGCGGCTGATAGCCGACATGGTTCGTGGAATGAAGGTGGAGCAGGCATTGCATGTGCTGAAACACTCTCCGCAGGATGCCAGCTTCAGACTGCACAAACTGTTGCTTTCAACCCTGGCCAACTGGCAGGCGAAAAATGAAGGCGTCCGTATGGAAAATGCCAATCTGTACATCAGTGAAATAGGCGTAGATGGTGCCCGTTCACTGAAACGTATTCGCACCGCCCCACAAGGACGTGCACACCGTATCCGCAAACGTTCCAACCATGTAACCTTGCGTATAGCTAACAGAGAAATTGCTGAAAATTAAACATAAAACTGCTTAAAGGCTTTAACAAACATAATCACATTGTTGAATGGGACAGAAGACAAATCCAATAGGTAACAGGTTAGGCATCGTAAAAGGATGGGATTCCAACTGGTATGGTGGAAAAAGTTTTGGAAACAAGTTGGTTGAAGACCACACTATCCGGACTTACCTCAATGCACGTTTATCCAAAGCTGGTGTATCGAAAATTGTTATCGAACGCACCCTTAAACTTGTTACCGTAACTATTCACACTGCCCGGCCCGGTATCATTATTGGTAAAGGTGGTCAGGAAGTGGATAAGTTGAAGGAAGAATTAAAAAAGATTACCAAGAAGGAGATACAAATCAATATTGCCGAAATCAAACGGCCGGAATTGGATGCGGTAATCGTAGCCAATGGTATTGCCCGTCAGATTGAGGGACGCATTTCGTATCGTCGTGCCATTAAAACCGCTATAGCTTCTACCATGCGTATTGGTGCCGAAGGTATTAAAGTTTTAATTTCAGGACGTTTGGCAGGAGCCGAAATGGCACGCCGCGAAATGATAAAGGAAGGTCGTACTCCTTTGCATACCCTTAGAGCCGACATTGATTATGCCGTTGCCGAAGCACATACTACCTACGGACGTATTGGAATAAAAGTATGGATTTGTAAGGGTGAGATCTACGGTAAGCCTGATCTTACACCGGCTGCTGACAGCAATCTTGCAGGTCCTGGCCGCGACAAGCCCATGTCGCCCAGAGGTGGTCGTCCTCCACGTGGAGGTAGCCGCGGAGGCGGACGTGGTAAAAGCAGTAATCCCAGAAATTAATTAGTAACACGCTCAATCATAGATAACAATGTTACAGCCAAAGAAAACAAAATACAGGAAAATGCAGAAAGGCAAAATGAAAGGCAACACCAAGCGTGGTGCAGAGCTTTCATTTGGCAGCTTCGGTATCAAAACCCTGGAAGAAGCCTGGATTACCGGGAGGCAAATTGAAGCTGCCCGTCAGGCCATAAGCCGTTTCATGAAACGTGAAGGTCAGATATGGATTCGTATTTTTCCTGACAAACCGGTAACCAAGAAACCAGCCGAAGTACGTATGGGTAAAGGTAAAGGTGCTCCTGAATACTTCGTGGCAAGGGTAAGCCCGGGTCGCTTAATTTTTGAAGCCGAAGGCGTTCCCGAAGAAGTTGCTAAAGAGGCACTTCGCCTGGGAGCCCAGAAACTTCCTGTAGCCACCAGATTCGTGGTAAGAAGAGATTACGTTGAAGAAACAATATAACGAACGATGAAACAAGAAGTTATACAAGAGCTTTCAACAGCCGAACTTATCGAGCGGCTTGATGAAGAACGTAAACAGCTTACCAGGCTGCGCCTAAATCACGCTGTTTCGCCTCTGGAAAATCCAAATAAAATTAAAAATTACCGCAGAACGATAGCCCGCATGCTTACAGAATTGCACAAACGCAAAACCGCTGAAGCTGCAAAGGATCAGTCAACCACTGCCGATAATAAACAATAACAGGAAAAGGTATGGAAACCAGAAATCTGAGAAAAGAACGCATTGGGGTTGTGGTAAGCAACAAGATGGATAAATCCATAGTGGTTCAGGTTGAACGCCGTGAGAAACACCCCAAATATGGTAAATTTGTGAAAAAACAATCCAAATTTACGGCTCATGATGAAAAGAATGACTGTAATATCGGTGATATCGTTGTCATTGCTGAAACCCGTCCACTGAGCAAAACCAAATGCTGGAGATTAGTCGAAATTATTGAAAAGGCCAAGTAAATTATGATACAACAGGAATCACGTCTTTTAGTAGCCGACAATAGTGGCGCAAAAGAAGTACTTTGCATCCGGGTTTTGGGTGGTACCCGCAAACGTTACGCTTCCATTGGCGATAAAATTGTGGTTACCGTAAAACATGCTATACCCTCCGGTAATATAAAAAAGGGTACAGTTGCCAAGGCGGTCGTAGTGAGAACAAAAAAAGAAATTCGTCGCAACGACGGTTCATACATCCGCTTTGATGATAATGCCGTAGTATTGCTCAATAATGCCGGTGAAATGTCAGGAACCCGTATTTTTGGCCCGGTGGCCAGAGAACTGCGTGAAAAGCAATACATGAAAATTGTTTCATTGGCACCCGAGGTGCTGTAACCACAAGAAACTATGAGCACAAAGCTGAAGATAAAAAAAGGTGATATCGTAAAGGTCATCACCGGTGAATCAAAAGGGAAGCAAGGCAAGGTACTTGAAGTGATGCTTGATAAACAACAGGCCATCGTTGAAGGAGCCAACCTTATCTCTAAACATACCAGACCCAATGCACAAAACGCACAAGGTGGTATTGTAAAGAAAGAAGCCGGGATACACCTGTCAAACCTTATGGTTATTGACAACACAGGTAAACCAGCCCGAGTTGGCCGTAAATTAGATGCCAAAACCAATAAATTAGTACGTTATTCTAAAAAGTCCGGGGAGGTAATTAAGTAATGAACTATTCACCACGCCTAAAAGATAAGTACAAACAGGAAATTATTCCGGCCCTCACCAGCGAGTTCAACTATAAAACGGTGATGCAGGTGCCACGTTTGCTCAAAATAAGTGTTAATCAGGGGCTGGGAACAGCTATTGCCGATAAAAAGCTTATCGATGCCGGTGTCAGCGAAATGACAGCAATAACCGGACAGAGAGCAGTAGCTACCAAGAGCCGCAAAGATATCAGCAACTTTAAGTTGCGCCGGGGTATGCCCATTGGGGTTCGTGTAACCCTCAGAGGCGAAAGAATGTATGAGTTTCTCGATCGGTTGGTATCGGTTGCTATACCACGTATTCGCGACTTTCGTGGGATAAATGAAAAAGGTTTTGATGGTCGGGGTAATTACACCCTTGGCATTACCGAGCAAATTATTTTCCCGGAAGTACTCATTGACAAAGTGTCGAAAATTAATGGAATGGATATTACTTTTGTAACCTCCGCCACCA
>JAQVEI010000316.1 GCA_028697695.1 Lentimicrobiaceae bacterium | reverse complement strand
AAACAACGGCAGGGTTGATTATGCGTTTGTGAACAGCTCACGCGAGCAGATTTTCACTAAAGCCTACCGGGCGTTTTGCGAGGCGGCGCCGGATGCCGACAGAAATGCTTTCAACGACTTTAAAGAGAAGCACAGTCACTGGCTTGACGACTATGCCCTGTTTATGGCCATCAAAGAAAGCCTGGGGGGAATTCCCTGGTATGAATGGCCCGATGACCTGAGACTCAGAAAGCAGCCGGCACTCGACAAAACCAGACAGGAACTGGAAGAGCGGGCAGGATACCACAGATTTCTGCAGTTTGTTGCCAACTGCCAATGGATGAAGCTCAAATCTTACGCCAACGAAAAAAACATTCAGATTATCGGCGATATTCCGCTTTACGTTTCATTCGACAGCAGTGACGCCTGGGCTAACCCGGAGGTATTTTTGCTGGACGGGGACCTGAATCCGGAAATGGTGGCCGGCGTCCCCCCCGATTTTTTCAGTGAAACCGGTCAGTTGTGGGGAAATGTACTTTTCAACTGGAAGTATTTAAAACAGACTGGTTTCGACTGGTGGTTGAAACGGGTTGCTTACAATTTAAAGCTGGCTGATATCATTCGAATTGATCACTTTCGTGGGTTGGTTGCTTTTTGGGCAGTACCTTTTGGTGAAAAAACTGCGGTTAACGGACAATGGATGGATGCACCCGGAGAGGAGTTGTTTGAGGCATTCTTTCATAAGTTCGGCGACTTACCCATTATTGCCGAAGATTTGGGTGTGATTACACCGGATGTTGAAACGCTGCGTGATAAATACATGATGCCGGGAATGAAGATTCTTCAATTCGCGTTTGACGAAGAAGATTACAACGGATTTCTGCCACATTTTTATTCACCCAACTCGGTAGTTTACACGGGTACGCATGATAACGATACGGTTATGGGATGGTATAACCAACTAACGACTGAGGTTAAATTAAAATTTCACCAGTATGCCGGAAGCATAGGCGAACCGCATTGGCTGATGATTCGCCTGGCCTGGGCCTCGGTGTCACAAATGGCTATTGCTCCTTTGCAGGATGTGCTTGGGCTTGACACAAATGCACGAATGAACATACCGGGCACCCTTCAAAACAACTGGCAATGGAGATATTTTGACGAACAACTGCATAATGAGTACGCCCACAGGCTTAAAGATATGAGCAAACTATACAGCCGGCTTATTCCGGATTTGGCTGAATTTAGCGGGATTTGAAGCCATCAATCTTTTTCAACAGCCTACCCTACTTTTTAATAGCGCTGAATAATCCGCTATCCGGGTTTTCCGATAGTTGATACTCTTTATTGATCAGCAAATCGGCCTTTGAGCGGAGCGATTGTACCACCTGATGCTCTTGTTCCAGCACCTGCATACGGTATTCATTCTGTGGCTCTTTGCCCCGGACTATCTGTGCCTTTTTGGTTTCATGATAGGTAAGTTCGATAAATATCCGGAGGTTAACACCCGGTGTATTAATGGCGTACAAACCGTCAATGATAATCATATCTACTCCATTAAAGTCGGTGGTGAGCTGATCAACCTGCTCTGTAACCAAATCCACACACGGCATCGTAGAAACCCGATTCTGTTTAAAATCCTCTATATTTTGATTTATCGCATCCCAGTCATACTCTTTGAGGCCCACCGATTCACGAATACCATTTTTTAGGCGCCATTCAGTACGCAATAGTGGCAAAATCCGGTAATAATTGTCGATGTGCACCGGTTTACATATAATATTTACCTTGCGCAACATCTTGGCTATAACGTGTGCCAGTTCAGTTTTACCCGATCCGGATTCACCGGATATAGCAATAATAAATTTGTCCTTTCTGTTTTCCAGGATATAAGGCACAATAAGTTTCGCAGCATTTTCATGCTTTTCCGTAATTAAAAGAACATCTCCAAGCATATTATTTTACTTTAAGGTGTTTAAAAAAATAATTGTCTCAATAAGAAATCAATAATGAAATATTTCACTGGCGGTATCAAAATCCAGATAAAAGCCAGCCAGGGGCTTAAGAGATTGCACTGCCTTATGCTCCCGCTCCAGCACCTGCATTCTAAAATCATCCAGTTCTTCTTTGCCCGATAATTTCTGTTCTTCCAGGGTGTCGTGATAGGTATTTTCTATAAATACTTTAAGGTTGGCTTCTTCTATTTTTACTGAATACAACCCTTCAATTATCAGCACGCTGATGCCCTGAAAGTTTGTTGTAAGCTGATCAATTTGCCCGGTAAACAGGTCTACGCAGGGTATGGTCGTAAGTTTTCCTTGCTTAAAGCCCTGCAGATTCCGGTTTATGGTTTCCCAATCGTACTCATCATACCCTACGCTTTCTATACCATGACGTTTGCGCCAGGCCGTACGTTCAAGCGGAGGGATCTTATAGTAGTTGTCCATATGCAGCAGCTTTACCCGGATACGTTCTTTGCGCAGTATGCGGCCAAGCATATGAGCCACTTCAGCTTTTCCGGTTTCAACTTCTCCGGAAATAGATATGATATATTTATCGGTCAATTCATCTTTTACTCTTTCATAAATGGTTTGAGCAGCATTTTCATGCTTTTTGTTCAGCAACAGGATATCGTTCAACATTTGCCGTTAATTTTTTGATTAAACAAATTTTAAAGTTTAGCGGTGAGTTTTTCACCGGGGGTCACCTGATAAGATTTCCCGTTGATAAGAATTTCCATTTTTCTATCGCCGGGTGCTCCTAATTCAATGGCTACTTCTTCGGATGAAACATACACTTTGAATCTATGCCCACGGAATGAAAAGCCAAATTGAATACTTTGCCAGGCTTTAGGCATTTTGGGTTCAATTCTGATGGTTTCTCCCCGTAAATTCAACCCTGCAAAGGCTTGCATAGCGATAAGTACCGTACCGGCCATCACGCCCAGATGGATACCTTCGGCTGTGGTACCACCTTGAATATCATTATAATCACTTCCCAGGGCATCCTGATACAATTTCCAGCTCAGCTCATCATCACCGGTCATATTTGCCAGTTGTGCATGTACCACCCGACTTAAGGTCGAGCCATGTGAGGTGCGGGCCAGATAATACTGCAAATTGTCGTTCAGATAACCTGGATTAACTTTATAACCCATGGTCTGCAATATATGCTGAACTTCCTCATCATCAAGGATATAAAAAGTCATCAGTGTATCGGCCTGTTTGGCCACTTTATATTCATCGGCTGATTTGCCCTCAGCTTTTAAGATACGATCGAGGCGGTATATATTGCCGTATTTTTTCTGATAATGCGCCCAATCCAGCTCCTTGAGGTCAAAATAACCATCGTATTGGGAGATGATGCCATCTTTCGAAATGACTACCGTCAGATTTTGTGAGATTTTTTTCCAATCTTCGAGTTCCTGAGCAGTAACTCCTGTCTTTTTCAGAACATTTTTGGATGCTTTGCCCATTTTCTCTATCAGTTCGAAGGCTTTGCCAAATGCCCAGCCCACCAAAATATTGGTATAAGCATTGTCTTTCAGGCCGCCTTCCGCAGCCCCGGGATATTGCTCATGAAATTCATCGGGACCCATCACGCCAGCAATACTATAACGACCGGTTTGCTGGTTTAGCTCAGCTTTGGAGGCCCAAAAGCGGCAAATCTCCAAAAACATTTCTGCCCCATATTTTTTAACAAAATCCAGGTCATCGGTTATATGGTAATATTCCCAGATATTATAGGCTATGGCCAATGACACATGGCGTTGCAGTGAGCTGTAATCGTCACCCCATTCACCGGTAAGCGGATTAACATGCACTATCTGGGTTTCTTCACGTCCATCGCTGCCGCTTTGCCAGGGGTACATAGCACCTTTATAACCATGATTTTTAGCATTTTCACGTGCTTTATCCAAGCGGTTATAACGATACATCAAAGTGGCCTTTGCTGTTTTTGGAAAATTTATGCTGTAAAAGGGCAGAATAAACAATTCATACCAAACAATATGACCCCGGTAAGCCTCGCCATTCAGGCCGCGGGCAGTAACACTGGCGTCGCTTTTGGCGTTGTG
>JAQVEI010000315.1 GCA_028697695.1 Lentimicrobiaceae bacterium | reverse complement strand
TCTTCGCTGGTGCGGCAGTAGTTGGCTCCTTCCACCAGGTGCTCTTCCATAGCCATGCGCGACTCTTTGTCGTAGCGGTGAAACTTAAGCAGCCCTTTGGGCAATGAGGCATAACCCAAACCTTTATCGGTAAGCAGGTAATCTATAATGGTATTGTAGTCTTTTGCCTCAAGCAGCGATTTGATGGAGAGGTCGTTCTTTTCCATCACTGCTTTTAAATCGTCATAAAAGGCAAACTTTTGAATGTTGGTGAAAAACTGACCTATGGCTTTGGGTAGTTTATCTTCCTCAACTTTGTTTCCGCGTTTACCGGAATTGGTTTCACGAAACTCAAATAAATCTTTAAACATGCGGCTGGCTGCACCCGATGCCGGTACAAATTTTAAGATTTCGTAATCCGTGGAATGCTTATCATAAAAAGCACTCAGCTTTTCAACTTCGCTGTCATTGAATGATTTATTACCCTTACCGGTAACAGCAGGTGCCGACAAATCAATATATGGGAATCCTGCTTTAAAGTTTTCAATTTGTTTTTCAATAACTATTATGTCGATTCCTTTGGATTGGACAAGTCGGAGGTCTTCATTGGTAAACATATATGTATTTTAGGTGAAACAAGGCATCTATGTTTTTTATCATAAACACCAGCTACAAAATTAGTCAATTCATTTTACAAAAGCCAACTCCCGGCATCAACTTTATAAATATAAGTTTAAAAATAAAAATGACAGAGTAATTCTGTATCAATTAAATATGTTTTCGGCAAAGTGGTGGTTACCCGTAAGCAACATGCTAAGGTATATGATATAACCGGCCACAAGAAAGCCACCTTCTGCCCGGTTGATGCGTTTCCCTTTACCAGTAAATACAAAGAGAAACATCAGGAAACTTGAAAAAATCATCACCAGTATGTCAAAGTTATTCACTGTGTTGAAGGGCAATGGTTTTATGGTAGCACTGGCGCCAAGTACTAAAAATATATTGAATATGTTGGAGCCCACCACATTGCCGATGGCAATATCGGCTTTCTTTTTAAGGGCTGCAATTACCGAGGTGAAGAGTTCCGGCAATGAGGTTCCGGCAGCCACAATGGTAAGCCCGACCACCGATTCGCTCATGCCCAGATGCAGGGCAATATCAACAGCTCCCTTCACAATAAAACGTCCGCCAAGGAAAAGCCCTGTAAGACCAATCAAAATTAGCATGGATGATTTCAGTGCAGACACCTTTTTGTAATTCACTTCGGGCACTTCTTTATGACTAAGTGCCAAAGCAAAGGTATATGCCATGAAAATGGCAAAAAAACAGATCAAAATCAGGCCATCGGTACGTGATATTTCAGAAATTGTGTAGCCATCGAAGAAAATATCATTGGCCATGAAAAAAAGAACCACTGCTGCCATAAAGCTAAAGGGAATCTCCTTCCAGGTGGTATTGGCTTTGACCGAAACCGGCATTACTACTGCAGTAACACCCAAAATAACCATTACATTAAAAATATTACTTCCAACCACGTTTCCAATGGCTATATCAGTATTGCCGTTATAGGATGCAATTAAGTTAACGATAAGTTCGGGTGAGGATGTGCCAATGGAAACCACGGTTAAACCAACCACGATTTCCGAAATTTTAAACCTCCGCGCCAAATCTGAAGCACCATTCACCAGCCAGTTTGACCCTAAGATGAGCAACACCAGGCCTCCCGTCAGCATAATTAAACTTAACAACATATGTATATTTTTTGCAAAAATAAGGATAATAATGTGGGTAACCGACCATTATTCAAACGCTTTTTTTACAACGGCCAGCAGTAGAAAAGGTTTATTTTTGATTTAAAAATAAAATTTTAAAAGATAATGTTGCAACATTCAAAAAATTTTTACCTTTGCGCCTCCATTGCCCAGGTGGTGAAATTGGTAGACACGCCAGCTTGAGGGGCTGGTGTCCTTAAGGATGTGCAAGTTCGAGTCTTGTCCTGGGCACAACAGCAATAAAACACGGCAACAGCCGAATTGCTATCTTTTTTGTTCTTTAGACATAAATCTTTTTGCCCGGATGGCGGAATTGGTAGACGCGCTAGTTTCAGGGACTAGTGTACTTACGTATGTGCAAGTTCGAGTCTTGTTCCGGGCACTTTAACCCTTTTTAGAGCAATCTGAAAAGGGTTTTCTAATTTTAAGCCAAACGCCTCCGGCTTAATGAGTTGCATCTCGTATTAACCTTATCGGGATAACTTATCCAGCAAAAAAAGGTAGGGACGGGCCTGGTGATGAATAAAAACATCATCTTTTGTGTCGGGATATCGTTTGTAATAGGATTCATCCGCATAAAGTACAATGGTTGAACCTGTTCTCACATAACTGTTTTCATACAAATATTCAGGGGGTTGATAACCGGGAAGCGACTTTTGTGCCATCTTGCCTGCTGTGCCACCCAAAAATTTCTGGTAATTTTTCACCGTTTTGCGCGCAGGACGATTTAATCTGTTGTAGGCATATTTCATCACCATCCTTTTTGCAAAGGGTTGTTTATTGATAGTAGCTTGTGCATTGATAAACGGGTTTGTTTTGTTAAAGTCATCCACGGTTTGTATGGATAGTGGTGTTTCCGGAACCCAATCGGCTGTATTTACAACGTTGAATGCCCATCCTCCGGCAGTCATGGCTTCATAGTCGTAGGCAAAATACAGGTTCCCCGGCTTTGGAGCTGCACTGCAGTAGGTTTTAAAGGTTATATCATTAGGTAACGCTCCGTTTATCTGCAACATTCGCAGATAAGCCGTAAGTAAAAAAGATATTCCGCCGCCCTGGCTGTGACCGGTAATATAGAAGTTGTGGTATCCGGCCTTGTAACAGGAATCCACCTTGTTCAATATTCCATCTGCCATAAAACCCAGACTCATGAGCCATCCCACATGAACCGCAGCGCGAGGGTTGGTGGCAAGGCGATAACTGAATTCTTTATCTGTAGTTAATTGAAAACTGCCATTTGCTGCAGTCATGGCTGCATAAAAATTTCCAAGCCAACTTAATGAACTTGAAGTAGTACCCCGGATACTGATGGCAGCAACGGGTTGTTCACGATGTATCCACAAATCCCAGCGGTTTTCAAGTCCGGTTACCTGCGAACGGTAGGCAAGTTCGAAGTTATGAGGGATGAAATCCTGAGCGATCCAGGGCGTATCTGCGACGCACACTGCCATTCTTAAAAGCTCCCTGTATTCTTCACTATCGAACCCCGGCTCAAGTTGTGAATGTGCCTCATTGGTGAGAAAAATGGAAAATAATAAAAATAAGAGGATGACTGAATTTGATTTGTACATAAAAGCTATGTTAATGCAACCACTACCTTAACTTTTAAAAAAAAATTTTGTTCATTTGTATATAATAGCACTATATGAGTAAACCATTATTAATTTATACGGATTGTTGCCAATCCAAATGCAAAAAAAACAAAAAAAACTCTGATGATAAAACCAAAACTTAAAACCTCATGGCACTTAAAAGTGCTGATTTTTGCCGCTTTAATAATCATAAACTCATCGGTTTATCCACAAATAACTGCAAGTTTCATTCATGGCGGGATAAGCCGGAGTTATATCGTTTATACGCCCGAAAGCTATGTTTCAGGTCAAAGCCTGCCATTGTTGTTGTGCTTGCATGGATTAACCCAAACGGGTAGTGGTATAATGGAATTTAGCGATTTTAATACAATTGCGGATACCGGAAATTTTATCGTGGCTTACCCCAATGGAGTTGGCAACGCCTGGAATGTTGGCTTTACCGGTGGCTCTACGGCCGATGATGAAGGATTTCTTGACGCGCTGATTGATACATTACATCATCAGTTTAATATCGACCTCAAGCGCATTTATTCCACTGGTTTTTCAAACGGAGGGTTTATGAGCTACCGTCTGGCTTGTGAGCTAAGCAACCGCATTGCCGCCATTGCTCCGGTGGCAGGCACCATGACCCTGAACGCCCTAAGCCAATGCACCCCATCACGATCTGTGCCTGTACTGCATATTCATGGTACCAGCGACTATGTTGTGTTATACAATGGA
>JAQVEI010000314.1 GCA_028697695.1 Lentimicrobiaceae bacterium | reverse complement strand
TTTCATCGTAAAAAGTTTTCTGATTTTCAAGAATTCTTCCGCGGTTGGGCGTGTAAGGTGGTGTACCACCACTGATTTCGATTACAGCAACATACTGGTTGTTGTCACCGGAACAGTCAAAACCGGGCTCTGACAGCATCAGCATTTCAGGAATGATCAGGTTTTGAGGAGCCGATTCAAGTCCTTGTCCATCCTGCAAGGTCAGTTTATATTTGCCAGGGCTTAAGGTGATGGTTTCCATCATTTCAATGTAAGAACCCTCATCTACTTTTATGTTGTAGGGTGGCGTTCCACCCAGAGGAGTAAGGATAACCACAGCAGTTCCATCTTCATCGGTGCAACCAATTTCAACCCGAAGCGATGGTGGAATAACCGGCAATACAAACTGGGTTGGCGGGCAATCGGAACAGCACAGGTAGGGCAGATAGAAATCAGCAATCACTTCACCGTTAAAGAAATCAGTCGTATTTTCATCATTTCCCATGCCGTTATCTCCATGCAGATTGAGTACATAAAAGCCCTCTTTGGTGATTAACTTTTCAAAGGAGCTGAACCCCAACATATTTACCCGAAGCGTTAACGGTAACTGATTGGTTCTCAATTCAAAATTGCCAGAGGCATTGGTTGAAGTTCCTGTATTGGTACCCTTTACGAGTACAACTGCACCCGGCATCGGATCATTATGTCCTGCCATTACCAGGCCACGGATGGTGAAATTACCTGTTTGTGGTGGTAAGTTGCTGCCATCAGCGCGCTCACCATGATATACCAGGATAAAAGTTCCGCCCATGGGTACGCCTGCCTTGTGCTGAATGCCGGGGTTGCTTTGCAGGTAATGACCCAGGTAAAGTTTCTTGTTAACTTCAATGAGCCTGATTTTGTATTCCTTATACAATGCCCGGATTGAATCGCTGTAATCGCCGTAAACAATGTCTTCCAGCCTGTCGTCAAGGTCTTCCCAGCTTACCACAGATTCTTGCTTCTGGCTTTCTATGAACAAGTGTTCCCGCTTTATTTCTATAGCTTCGGCGACCCTGGTCAGGTGGTCTTCGCGTTCATTCAGTGCTGTCAGGTTAATATCTGCCAGGTTGGAGGATAAAACCTCCGGGAAACGGGCAATATAGTAGATAATGTAAATAATAATCAACTCTTTATACTGCTGTGGGCTGTCACCGATAAACTGGAGCACACTGTTTACCGGGCTATCCGGATTGTAATAGGGCTGATTGTAAAATGCTGACCACAATGCAACCTCAAAATATGCACCCAGGGTATTGGGTTTTACCCTGAAATCAGGGTCCCATTGGGCAAACCACGGCAACTTCGAGGGGGTTGGGCTAGTCAGCAATCCCTTTGCCGGCGGATAAAACAGATCGTAAAAATACCGGAGATTCATCCCGAGAAAGCCGATAATTTCGCCTATTTGCCGGTCGTATTGCGATTCAAGATCAGTAAAATGACAGGATTGGCGGTCTATATCCTCAATAAGTTTTTCATCAAAGGTTCCGGTGCGTAGCGCAATCACATCCACAGGCAGGCGATATTGCCTCTTTAAGGAAAGTATCCTGTAAAGAGCTGACTGGTAATTTGTTCCCAGGTGGCCTTCAATCCGGAGAAAGTTATAAGTCTCCAGATCGTAGCGCAGCGGGTTGGTAACAAACGCCGGTGCTGCCGGATTGTATTCATCCGAACGATAGCTCAGATTCTGGTTTGCCCGGCCACGGCTGGTTTTTTCATAGTTCCAGAGTTTGAAAAGATGGGGAGGCCCGTTTTGCAAATAATAGTAGGGAATGGCTTTCGCCGACAAGCCAACATCGGCCAGTTTGTCGGGCGTAACCCTTATTTGAACACCGAAGTTGCCGGTTTGACCTGATGGTGGCAGGGGAGGGGAGTCGGTAAATTTGTTCATCATCTCCACCAGGCGCACAAAGAGCATTTGCAATTCCCTGATTTTATCTTCGCAATTGCTCACCGCCGGCGAAGGCATAAAATGTGAACGGAAAATTCCCGGCTTAGCTACTGATGGAGGATTTATAGGCCCCAGCATCAAATGACGCGGGAACAGTCCTTCAGAAGGAGAACAGTCGCACATAAGTTTAACCCCTTTCCAACGGAATTCATCGTAAGCATTCAGCAAATCTTCAAAAAATCCATAGTAGTACTGTATGAATTTTAGCTGATTGACTGTAAGGGTAGTGCTGTCAAGAAAGCCAAACTTCAAGGCGAATTCATTGAAAGGATTTTCCGAATACGCGGTTTCAATTAATGGTCTAAAGGCCAGATAAGCTGCTGATAGCGCATTGCCGGTTTTTTCTGAAATTTTATCTGAAGTAAAAATATGGTGAAACCCTTTCAAAACATTTAGAGTGTTAAGCGGATAGGTGTTGGGTGCATCCCAGCGCTGCAGTTTTATATCGGGAAGGTTGAGCCGGGCAAGCAGGGATTCGCCCAGGTCTGAAACCGTAAGATCGCCTTCCAGATTATTGGCGATAGCTATAATTTTTTCCAGATCAACAATTCGTATCAGCAGGTGGCGCAGGGTGGCCGTAACTTCTTCGCCCTGGTCGTTGCAATTGTTTGGGCTACAATTGCGCAATCCCTCCAGTTTCAGTTCCAGGAAAAGAATAAACACCTTGTCATTTAGGAAGTTTGAAGGATTGCCCAGCGGCTGAGTGTTGGGCTCGCCGGCGGGGAACATTTCCCAAAGGGGATATTGTTTCATCACGCCACCATCTTCAAACATAAACGCAGGATATTCTATCTCATTGGGCAAAAGGTATTCGCGATACGAAACCAGCGCAATATTGTCAGGCTCATTCAGCAAATAGCCGGCAGACCCGACGCCAACACCTCTGTTCAGATGAATGGTTCTGGTGCTTCCGGAGGTTTCAACATCGAAATTCAGCCCGCAAACAATGCCAATGCCAATAAGATTGGCACGGGTAAGCCTTTCCTGCTCATCCATGTAATCGAATACCTGGTTAAGGTGGCTGCTGGTGAGTACCTGATTGGCCTCGAAGTGTGGGTATTTATCCTGGGTCAGTTTCATGGCGAATGCTGTTTATTGTTGTGATGTGCCGTTTTTCGGTTACGATTGTAGTGGATTTTTTGGTTTCGTTTTTTTCGAAGTTTTTGATAACTTCTTTGGTTTTGCTTTGGCAGAGGTTTTCTTTGCCTTGTGCCAAGACCCGGATATGTTTTCGGTTTCGTTGGCCTGAAGACTACGTTTGATTGGATAATTTCCGAGCAATGTGCTGCCTAGCCTTACCGGGTTCTGGTCACTGCCATCGTCGCAGTCGTGCAGGGTGGCGCCCGGATAAACATTTCGGAGTTTACTCAGCAGATTTACCACCACCTGAAGTGAATAGGAAGCTTTTTTGTAGGCATTATATCGTTCCGTCAGGAACTTTCTGATGGTTTCTGCTGTGCCGGACTCAAAAGTGCTGCCGGAGCACAGGTTCACGGCGGGAGCCTGGAATTCAGGTAAATCGGCCATAGCAACACCCGAAGCAAACTGCAATTGCATCCAATCATAGAATGCAATTCCGGTATTGGTAAGGATATCCCTGGCGCAATTGCACAGATCTGAGGTAGAAGTTTGCTGTATCCGTCGCACTTTTAGTATTGCTTCCACGCGTTCGCTGAGTTTTTCTTTGGTCCAGTCAATGGCTGAATTTTCACTCAGCCAGATGCACCATGCTTTCTCAAAACGTTCGAATTGCCAACCTGTGATGGCGGTTTCCACAAAGTGTATAACCATCTCTGCCCTGATTTCATTTATTACAGCGCTGTTGGCAATGGGGGTGCAAGAACTTCCGGCATCCAGCCCATTGAATTCAGCTTTAATCGCATTTTCTAACACATCAGGATGGATATAATGGAGTGTTTTGTCTTCGTACCAGTTTCTGAAAGTTTCTGAGAACAAAGCATAAACCGTGTTGGCACAATCGCAGGCTTCAGCTTCAGTAGGGCGAATTCCGCCTTCGGTCAGGCCTTTCTTCATTAATAACCCGGTGATTTTGGTGATGAGCGGGTCGCAGGGATTTTCTACAAAGCCATTGTTGCCCACCCA
>JAQVEI010000313.1 GCA_028697695.1 Lentimicrobiaceae bacterium | reverse complement strand
AGTTTGCCAATAGCTCACTGACTTTTTTTATGCGTTACCTTTTTTCTGAATCTAACCCAGCCGTTCCGCCACTTTATCCCAATTTACAATATCCCAGAATGATTTAATGTAATCGGGGCGCCGGTTTTGATAGTCCAGATAATAGGCATGTTCCCAAACGTCGCAGGTAAGCAGGGGTTTTTGGCCATTGCGAAGCGGGTTGCCGGCATTTGAGGTTTGCACAATACGCAGTTTGTTTTCCTCATCCAAAACAAGCCATGCCCAGCCGGAGCCAAACAATTTCGCGGCAGCATCGGCAAAAACAGTTTTAAACTGCTCATACGAACCAAAGTCTTCATTAAGTTTCGCCAGCAACTTGCCACCGGGTGCGCTATTTTTTGCGCCCAGGCTCTCCCAATAAAAGGTATGATTCCATACCTGGGCTCCATTGTTAAAAATTCCGCCGTCGGCTTCCATAACAATCTGCTCAAGTGTAGCATTTTCAAACCGGGTTCCCCCGATTAGGTTATTTAAATTGTTAACATAAGCCTGATGGTGTTTACCATAATGAAAACTAATGGTTTCCGCACTAATTACAGGTTCCAGGGCATTGCTCGCATATGGCAATGGAGGTAATTCAAATTTCATAACAAAAAGATTTAAAATGTAAATATTATTTAAAATGATAATATGTCAATGCATCGATATTAACCATTTTCCGGATTCACCCGGTATTATTTAACCAGTCGAAGGAAATCCACATCGGTACCGGGTTCAATTTCACGTGGTTCCATACCATGATGGAAAACACGCATCTTGTGCCGGCCAACGAGCTTAAGATGGCCTTCTTCGTATATGAGTGCGGTGGCTTCACGAAGTCCTGCCACATATACTTCAGGATTGGCTACGAGGTATTCTTCTATGCGTTGTTCACGTGTTTCACCACCATGACCTTCAGGGTGTGCATCCAGGTAATGTGGGTTAATTTGAAACGGGATCAAGTTCATGCATCGGAAGCTCTCGGGCTGCACAATGGGCATGTCGTTGGTAGTGCATAAAGTGGGACAGGCTACATTGCTGCCAGCGCTCCATCCCATATAAGGCATACCCTTCAAAGCCCGCCCTCTGATGGCATGTATTACGCCATTGCGCTGCATTTCGCGAACCAGGTGAAAAGTATTGCCTCCACCTACAGCAACAGCCTCAGCCTCCACCACTGCTTTAACCGGGTCTGCTTCGTGATGGATAGAATATAAATCATAGCCCAGTTCCGAAAAAACAGCTTTTACTTTCGCCTCATAGGCATCATAGCTCATGCTTACGCCGGCATAGGGAATAAAAAGCACCCGTTTTACACCGGTATCTTTTAAAAAGTTTGTAATTAACTGACGGGGCCATCCCAGATAGGCTTCACCCGGATTTGTGGAATTACTGATCAACAGAAGTTTCATCATTAGTATTTAGAATTTATGAGTGAGAACTAACATCATCCAAAATAAATATCAATATAATGCAAATATAAGGAATACAACCAGAACTGGCAAATATAAAGCAGCCTGGATTTTTCAAGCCGGATTAAAGCTCCGACTTGACATGATAAGCGTAGCCATCTATAAAGGTTTTATACCATTTATCGCCCGCGGTATAGAACTTTATCATTTTCTTCAGGGGTACTTCGCCCAGTTCTTTCTTGTCGCGCCGGGCCAGCCCCCGGGCCAGACTTTGCTGAAACTGAACAGTTTCAGATGCAGGGACTTTATTTTCGAACAGTTTATGTAAAAGCAGCATGGCATCGTCAAACCGGCCTCTTGCAATTAAATAACCAATGGTGTAATCGGTCAATTCACGGCTTTGCGCTTGAAGGGCCAGTTCCAGCAAACCTTCATTGGCCAGTCCTACGGTATCCAAACGATAAGTTTTAAAAATCATTTCTGCCTGCTGAAGTTTTTCCGTCCCCTGATTTAACAATCCGGTACCAATAAGATGAAGCGCTTCACGATGAAGGGTATTCCATTTTATCCGGTTTACAAATGGTTCAATAGCCTGATTTAATTCCGCGGTTGACAATCGGCAATAGGATTTTGTATAAATAAGCTCACGTGCTTCCGTAATTTTTTGTGATGCTGCATCAAAATGATTGTTTGTAAGCAAATTTTCAATTTGGTTTGTCAACGACTGAAGTTCACCGCGGGATCGGCTGCAGGCGAACGATTCTGCTTCCTGCTGTAACTCGGTGTATTGTTGATGAAAAGTACTGTAATGCGCGATACTTAACCTGAGCGAAAGGCGATTGGCCTCCTGGCCAATTTTTAAAGCCTGCTCTGCTTGTCCTGCCCATAGTTTAAGCCGGCCTTTTGAGTACATCTCATTGATGTATGGTAAGGCAAGCCGGGTGAGCAAGGTGTCAAATGATGCAGTGTGGGACAGGTTAAACTCCCGTGCCAATTCATTGGCGGACAGCAACTTTACCATAGCACTATCCATTTCACGATATTTATTAAGGCTCTCAGCGGCAGCTACAAAAGATGAATAGCGCAACAAGGCTATATTTTTTCGCATACTGTCGACCAAGGTAAGATCAGGATGAAATGTTGAGTAACCAGAAGCAAAAGTAAGTGCTTCGTTCAGTTTTATGTCTGCTTCCACCGGCCGCCTCTCAGAAATAAGCCTGTTCACCTCCCTGGCCTGCTGTTTAAACATCATACTTACGGCTTCATTTATTCCTTTACGGCAGGAAGGACTCAACGTTACCCCATCGTGGTTGTCAGCAACCCGCCTGGCCTGCTCAAACTCCTGCAAGGCGCGGGAATATTCGCCGGCACTCAATAGTTGTTCACCTTTATGGGTATATAATTCGGACAGTTGTTCATATAAAGGTGGGAGATCATGGAGCCGGAACCGGGTCATCTTGTACTTTTCCGAATACCTGTCGGCTTCATCCAGGTAATTTTCCGCAAGTCCGCTCAACTTTTTGTTTATCGACTTACGTACCACCTTTATATAGGATGCGGCAAGCCCGTTTCGGGCAATTGCCAAACGGTGAATAATGGTATCAGCAGGCGGAACGAAAGGGTTGGCCTTTGCCATTCGAACAGCAGAAGACAAGATATCTACCGATTCGGCATAACGTTCTTCCGCCATAAAACGGTTTGCCAGACTCAAAAGCGAGTGATTTACCCTGCGGGAAAGGTAGCCGGTATTCACCGTTGATTTAAGCCTGGTATCGATGAAACGGTCGAGTTGATTTTTCAAAGAAAGCAATTGCCCGGTAGTGATACTATTGGTATAGAGGCGATAAAAAAAAGGGCTGCTGTAATAATCTGTTTTTTGCGAAAGTGCCAAGGCATCCTGTAGCACCCTGCTGTATGTACTGCCTGCTGTGTTGTAAAGGTTGCCCGAAAGCGTGGCCAGGATGATGTTCTTTTGCAGATAGGGCAGCAAATCACTGTAACGGAATTCATTGGCACGTAATTTTTCATTCAGGCGCAACGGATCATTTCCAGGAATGATGATGGAACGTATAGCGGAAGCTTCATGGAGCAAAAGCAGACTTTTAGCGCCAAAAACCATGATGTGCAGGGCGCTTTCAGGGGAGTGTATCTGTAATCTTGCTGATTTCAAACGGTTTTGCAATGTATCGGCAAGAGTGGCTGCCGCCACGTAATCGCGGATAAGATAAAGTTCCCTTTCCGCCCTTGAGTAAGTTTCATCAGAAAATTCGAATTGAAATATCCTAACCTCAGCCCTGGAACCTTCAGCCCAAAGGCTGTCGGGAAATGCACCCACCGGTACACCCTCTTCAAGTGCATTGAGCTGCACTTTTTTAAGCGTAGCTGACCATTTTTCTCCCTGAACAGGATGCAGCAAACGGACAGAGATGTTGCAACAAGCAGGTACCAATACTTTCGACAAATCAAAACCATAAACAAATACATCTCCGGTGCATAGCGTTGGATGAAGGGTAATTTTTGCTTCAAGCTGGCTTTCAATATTGTAACTTATGCTGACATTGTAATTGTAAAGAAACTGAAAGTGGGTTTTGTCCGGCACCTTACGATTGGCCAGTGCCAACTGATTAATTATCTTGCTATTGT
>JAQVEI010000312.1 GCA_028697695.1 Lentimicrobiaceae bacterium | reverse complement strand
GTTAAATATGAATACCTGATCAAGCTTGAAGATGGTACATATCAAATCGGACCAAAGCCATTTTTACTTGGAGCTCGTTATCAGACCTCAGTCATACCAGCAGAATGGATACTTCCTATACTACGCTACTTAACTGACCAAACCGGTGAAAGTGCCTCATTTAATATCCGGCAGGGTGAATACCGTGTCTGTCTATGGCGTGTAGACTCTCCACATCTAATACGCGATCATACCCAGGCCGGTGATATCCGGCCTCTCGGCAAGGGTGCTGCAGGCAAGCTGCTTCTAGCCTTCGCCCAACCCAATGATTCACAATACGAAGCACTCAGACAGCGGCCACTTTCCTATAGCTATGGTGAAGTCGAGATGGATATGGCCGGCATTGGTGCTCCTATCTTTGGCCCTACGGGTGAACTACGGGGAGTATTAACACTCAGTGGTCCCTGTAACCGATTTACTCCAGAGAAGGTCAAACTTATGGAACAAGCACTTTGGAAGTCTGCCATTATGCTGACCAAGCGTTTAGGTGGTAATATGACGCAGCTCAAAATTACGCCAGCTTGATATTTTAAGCTCCCTCAGGCTTCCAAAGTCTGCGGGAGCTAACTTAAACACCTTTTTAAATATATCTGCACAATATCTTTATCGAAACCAGAAGGGCTGACTATGTCAGCCCTTCTGGTTTAAAGTTCATAAATTTCCCCATTTTGATAAGGCATATATTGATTGGATATATTGATTACTGTGCCACTATATTCGCAGCTTGCAATACTTTCGCCCATTTATCCGTTTCAGTACGCAAAGTAGCTTTTAATTCTTCTGAATTGGAATAACTGACGTCAATATTTCTATCAGCAAACCGTTGCACCAAATCTGGATTTTTCATGGCTCGCTCAACGGCACTGCTTATAGACTCAGTCATTTCAGAAGATAAGTTTGCCGGTGCAAAAATAGCCCACCAAGAAGTTACGTTTACATCGGGGTAGCCGGCCTCGGCCATCGTTGGTACATTAGGTAAAGTACTGGCTCGTTGTTTGCCCGTAACAGCCAATGCGGTCAACGTTCCCGAATCAATATGCTGTTTGGTACTGCTGATACCAGTAAATAACATGGATACATGCCCCCCCAGTAAATCATTCAGGGCAGGACCATCTCCTTTATAAGGTACATGAACAATATCAGTTCCAGTACTTATTTTAAACAGCTCTCCTGCCAGATGCGGAGGATTACCGTTGCCTGCTGATGCGAATGTAATTGAGCCGGGTTTCTCTTTAGCCTGTTGTTCAAGGTCCTTTACGGTTTTAAAATTTGTTTGCTTGCCCACAACCAGAACCAATGGAGCGGTACCCACCATAGCAATAGGAGTTAGATCTTTTTCCGGATTAAAAGGCATGGATTTGAACAAGTTCGGATTTACGGCCAAAGCCAAATCTCCCATAAACAAAGTATTACCATCTGGTGCAGACCTAACTACATCCATAGCACCAATATTACCACTGGCACCTGCCTTGTTATCTACCACAATTGTGGCTCCAAGCTCAGGCCCCAGGGCTTCGGCAACCTGACGGGCCAAAATATCTGTTCCGCCCCCTGCCGCATAAGGCACAACCATCTTTATTACTTTAGTTGAACTAACCTGTCCATGACCAAAAGATGAAAAACCCATTGCCGTGACAGCTGAAAGCGCTAACGCACCGGATTTAATATATTTTCTGATTATCATTTATAGTGTCTCCTGATTACTCTAAATTCATTCGCTTAAGTTAAACAAAAAATAGAATTATGTTCTGTTTTTATAGCTTGGTTAAAAATTGATTTGTGTCAAAAATATAAAAATATATTTTCTGGTACATTACACCCCTGTATTGAACAATCTGTGCCTGTCTATACAGTGATAGATAAATCTAAAACTCACACAAATCTTCACCTTTATTCAGCATAAAATCGTAGTGCATCATATATTGATTACCAACATTACATTTTTATTCCGCCAATTTAAACAGCCTCTGAACTCCAATCGCTGATAACCTGCTTAACCGATGTCCTATGTACCATTACCGGTACGGCATTAACCGTACGAGAAAAACGGGGTGCAGGTGCTGGTTGAATCACTCCCCCATTTGATATAAAAGTTTGTCTGGCAGCATTGTGATGATGATGAGGTGCTTCAGTCCAATCTAACACCGGGGCAAAGCATGCATCTGTTCCTTCCAGAAGAGCACACCATTCATCACGCGTTCGGGTACGAAACACTTCCGCCAATTTGTTTTTGGCCTCGGGCCAAATACTTTTATTTGCCGGATTATCAAAAATTGGATCAGACAATCCGCATAATTTCCTCAGTTCGGCATAAAACTGAGGTTCAATCGCACCGATTGCAACATAACCTCCATCGGCACATTCGTAAGTTCCATAATAGAATGCACCGCCATCCAACAAGTTGCTACCACGCTCATCGGTCCAACGCTTATCTGCATGAAGCCCATAGAAAATAGAAGATAGCAATGAAACTCCATCTGTCATTGCAGCATCCACGACCTGCCCCTTGCCTGAATTCCGGGCGTCTAACAATGCAGCGAGTACACCTACCGCCAAAAGCATGGCTCCACCACCGAATCACCCACATAATTCAACGGTGGCACTGGTGCCCCACCAGACTCTCCTATCGCATGCAACGCACCAGTCAGCGCAATATAATTAATATCATGCCCTATTCCAGCTCCGGCACCTGTTACTACGACTACCTTATTTTCTACAGCTCCACTCACGATTGCTCCTTTACTTTATTTAATAAATTTCACAACAAACCAATAACAAACCATTTGCCTTCTTTTTTCGAACATATAAAACGAATTAAAGATGGATCATTACGTCATTGTTTGCATTATTTCTAACCCTTAAAAGATATATTGTTCACATGTGATCATTAGAACTAATATTTAAAAAAAGATCAAGTTATTGTTTTTCTCATATAACAACAGGAGGGATCGCATTAATAGATAAAAAAGGTTATTCTCACTGCATGGAATAACATTTTTTTCGCTTCCTGGTAAAAAAACGCCATGCAATTTACAGATAAATCTGCACAAGAGCCATTTACTATCAAGCATTCACAAAGTTCAAAATACAATATGCAAAAACGAACAAATCCTTCCCATCAAGTGCTTAATTCTGAATTGCCATTGCATCATCAGATTTATCTGCACCTACGCTCTGAAATAGAAAATGGAGATTGGATTGGCCGCCTTGGTTTCCCTGGAGAAAAAGACCTAGCCGAACAATTCGGAGTAAGCGTCATCACTTCCCGCAAAGCATTAAATAGGCTGGCCTCAGATGGTTTCATAGAACGCACTCGGGGAAAGCGTGCAATCGTCATTCACCGCCCACACCTTCGGAGCAACACTATTGCCCCCCCAATCATTCAAGTTTCTGTAGGAGCCCCTAGACTCTTTAAATATCAAATTCTTTCATGTGGTGTACATCAGGCACCCACCGAAGCATGTGAAGCATTCAACGTAGATGCTGGATCAGAGTTATGGCAATGCAGTCGCCTACGCCTTTACCAAGGTAAACCACATAGTGTTACCCTTAATGCACAACGTACTGAACTCGGCCAGACATTACCTATGGAAAAACTTCAGAAACTTCCCATGACACAAATCCTGCGCGAAACAGGTGTGGAGTTTTCACAGTTACGTCGTCGACTTTCTGTAGCACTGGCACCACCTCATGCTGCCCAGCATCTCGGTTTAACACTGCAAGACCCAACTCTTGTATATAGTTTTATTCATACAGATCCCAACGATGTTGTAGTGCAATGGGTGCGTATTTGGGTAAGACAAGATGCCTTGACCCCCGAGGAAATTTTCAATTACGAAACAGGCACCTGGTCCATGAGCGCTGCTATGTAACATTACATAGATGACTATCTCCCCTTATAATTAGCCATGAATCTGAAAATTGAACCATGTCAAGAATATAAAAAGACATTTCTTAATACGGGAAAAGGAAGCCCAATAATAAATACCAACTTATATGTGGACACTATTAATATAGGTTTAAAATATTTGAAAG
>JAQVEI010000006.1 GCA_028697695.1 Lentimicrobiaceae bacterium | reverse complement strand
GAATGTTTTTAACAATACTTGAAAATTCAAGGGCTGAGTATTGGTTGCCATCGGTCACAAAATAGGATTTCCGGGTGATATCTGAATCCAGAGCCTTCATAACCAGTCGGGCGAGGTCTTTTACATACACGAATGTAAGTTTTTGTGACGATGAGCCAATGTAGGTTTCCACGTTGCGGTTAATCATTTTATACATCACCAGAAAGTCCTTTTCGCGCGGGCCGTACACACCGGTTGGCCGAAAAACAAGGTAGGGAAAGCCCGCTTTGGATGCTAAAAGCTGCTCCGCTTTCAGTTTACTCTTCCCATACAAAGTCTCCGGCTCCGGCAGGTCATTTTCACGGATAGGCTGCATACTTATTTTATTCAATGGGCCATACGAAGCCAGGCTGCTCATATAGACGAATTTATCGGGTACACAGCGGCAATCAATCAATACGTTGACCAGATTCCTGGTGTATTGATAGTTTACCGTATTGAAGTCCTGCTTACGTAAAGTATTGGTAATTCCTGCGTTATGAATGATGTAATCAAAGTAGCCGTTTTTGCTGACTTGTTTCAGCAACACTTCGGCAAGGGAAGCCTTATCGGATAAATCCATTTCCAGATACGCTATATCCAGTCCTTCCAGATAGCTCAAGTTGCTGGTAGCCCGAACGCCGGCAGTTACCCGGTATCCCTTTTCCAATGCAGCCTTTACCAGGAAACTGCCAATAAAACCATTGGCGCCGGTGATTAATATGCTTTTCATGATTTAAAATGTTTGATGAAACACCTTCTGCGGATATGCTCCCGGTACTCATAATGTTTCCATAGCTTCAGCGCATCGGAATTGTTTTCTAATTGCGGGCTCGAAATGGCCAGTTTAATGTCGTGATCGATATAGGCCTGAGTCATCTCATTGAAAAATATGGCGTGCACCCCTTTACCCTGGTAGTCGGGACGGATGCCAATCAGGTACATATCAATCAAATCATTTTTACCATATATCGACTGTAAAACAGGGATAAAACCGAATGGAAAAAGCTTCCCTCTTGCTTTTATCAATGCTTTGGACAAGGAAGGCATTGAGATGCCAAACCCCACAACATCATCGTTTTTATCAAGTACAAAACAAATATATTCTGGCTTTACGATGGAAAAATATTGCTTTATGTAATAATCAATTTGCTCGTCGGTCAATTGAACAAATCCATACAAGTCAACAAAAGCAGCATTCAGGGTATGAAACATTTTCCTGGCATAAGGAATTAGATCTTTGGCCCTTTTAACCCTAAGTGGCCTAAGCTCATACCTTTGGGAGACGAGGGCGGCATACCTTTTTATTTTTTCAGGCACCTGTTTGGGCAGCTTAATTTCTATCTGCACCCAATCCACATCTTTTGCAAATCCCAGCAACTCCATATGCGCCGGATAATAGGGATGATTGTATATCACCGCCTGGGTGCCCAGTTCATCGAAACCATGTATAAGCATGCCCTCCAGGTCCATATCGCTAAAGCCAAGCGGGCCGTGAATGGCGGTCATACCTTCTGATTTGCCCCAATCTTCAACCGCCTGAATCAATGCAGCCGAAACGGCAATATCATCCACAAAATCAATCCAGCCAAAGCGGACCTTGTTTTCATTCCATTTTTCATTTGCCCTTTGGTGAATGATTCCAGCAATCCGCCCAACCACCTGCTGCCCTTGGTAAGCCAAAAAATATTTCGTTTTGCAAAAGGCATGTGCCGGATTTTTCGAAGGCGATAGTGTTGACCTCTCAAACCCAAATAGTTGCGGCACCCTGTAAGGATTGCCATTGTACAGGCCATTGGGGAATGCAAGGAAACGATTGAGTTCTTTTGCTGATTTTACCTCTTTTATGTTGATGTTTTGCATATCAGGTCGTTATTTTTGATAATTTCCCGTTCATCATCGCCCGGCATTGCACAAGTTTGGCAATGGCTGTGTCAATTTGGTTTCTGGTGTGGCTTGACATGACCGAAAACCTCAGCATGGCTTCGTCTTTTCCTACTGCCGGATGGATAATGGGGTTAACATACACTCCCTGGCCCATAAGCAAAGTCGCCAATGTGAATGTATTTTGGTCGTCACCTATAAAAATGGATATAATGGGTGTCTGACCCTGGCCGATATTAAATCCATGATGTTGCGGCCAAAAGCGGGCATAATCCGTATTTTCCCACAGCTTTTCGCGCCGTTCGGGCTCTTCCCTGATGATCTGCAGGGCTTTGAGGGCTACAGCAGCAGATGCAGGTGGAATTCCCGCGCTGAACAACAGCGAACGGGCATTATGTTTCAGAAAATTGATGGTGTTTATATCTCCTGCTACAAATCCGCCAAGCGAGGCCAGTGATTTGCTGAACGTTCCCATGATCAGATCCACCTTATCGGTTACATTAAAATAAGAAGCCGTGCCGGCACCATCTTTCCCCAATACACCCAGGGCGTGAGCATCGTCAACCATAACCGAGGCGGAGTATTTTTCAGCAAGATGACAAATTTCATCCAGGGGAGCTATATCGCCTTCCATGCTGAACACCCCGTCAACCACAATCAGGACAATTTGACCGGGATCGGTTTTTTGGAGATTTTCCTCCAGTGAGCCCATATCATTGTGTCTGAATTTGAAGCTTTTGGCAAAAGTTAACCGGCTACCTTCAATAATGGAAGCATGGTTCTTCTCGTCCATTACAATAAAATCATTGCGTCCGGTCAAAGCCGAAATGGCTCCCAGGTTGGTTTGAAACCCTGTACTAAATACGGCCGAGGCCGCTTTGCCGGTAAATTCAGCAAGACTGGCCTCCAGCTCTTCATGCAAATCGAGGTTGCCGTTCATTAATCGCGAACCGGAAGCTCCGGTGCCGTATTTATTTAAGGCCTCTTTGGCCGCTTCAATCAGTTTCGGATGATTGGTTAAACCCAGATAGCTGTTTGAGCCAAACATCAATACCTTTTTTCCATTTATCAGCACCTCGGCATCCTGTCCTGATTCAAGGGGATAATAATATGGATAGACACCCATTTTCTTTATCATCCGGGGCCGGTCGTATTGGGCCATCTTTTTAAGTAGTGTTTTCATGTTGATTGGGTTTTTTATTAAAAATCAAACTTAAACCTCAACCGGATGCCGCTATTGGCCACATCCGGATTTTGCAGATGAGTAAGTCGCTGCACATAATCCACTCTGAAAAATTTGAGAATATTTCCAATTCCTGCACTCATCTCCACGTACGGAGTACCTTCAAGAGTATAAGTAGTTATATTTCCCGATTCATCGGTTGGGAATAGCATTATGCCAGGAGTAATGCCCGGGTTATTTTTATCGGTTACACTGCCATAAACGCCCTTAAATGATATAATTTCCCGCCAGCCCAAACGCTTAATCAATGGTATCTTATTGAAAAAGAAACCATTGAAATGATGTTCAGCAAATAAACTTATATGCTGGTCGCTCACGAATTCCAAAAAGTTCATCAAATTGTAGGACAACAACTGATACGAATAGGTTTGATTTGCCCGGTGAACGGTGAGCAGCGGAAAAGGAAGATTGCGACCAAATATCTTTGACCCCTCAAATTCTAAGTCCATAAACCCGAAAGGAGAAAGGTATACCCTTTTAAAGACATTGATGTTTGCCTTTCCATAATCATAATCCGCACCAAATAATCCTTTAATGCTTTGGGTATAGGTTAGTTGGAAAATTGGATACCTGGTAATGATGGGTGTCCGGTAACTCAGACCCTGATAGAATTTTTCATTGGGTGCAAACCTCAGGGTTGCAGCTATTTCGCTGGAGGTTATGGAGTGTATTTCACGGTCGTCGCTGAATCTGAAATATAAGGTACCACCCGGCTCCTGCGTCATATTTTTAAAGTTCAGCATGGTTGAAAAACCGTTTCCCCAATCACGGTAATGCTCCAGTTTGAACATTTCGTAGTAAAGAATTTTATCAGCTACTCCGCGTTTAAAGGAGAGCAAAAAGTTGTCCTCATTGATAAACTGCATTTCCATGCCCGGAAAGTTGGTTTCAACCTGATACATGGCTTTTAACGAATGCCGCGGATTTTCTTTTAACGGGCGTCCATTCAGCGACCAGGTGGCGCTGCCTGAATATTTGAACTTCTCATCCTTGAAGCCGTATGTAAGGTAACCTTCCAACCTGAGCCGGTCATTAAACTTTTCAGAAGTCCTGGCACCTACTTTAAGCCGGAAACCTTCTACATCATTAAAACTATAAAACGTGTTCACAGGGCCAACTTCCAGGTTGCCGAAATTCCAGTATCCGGCCACCAACAGCATCACTATATCCATGGTTCTTTTAAATGCAGGCACCTGCTGTATGCTATCAACCATCACAAAAATATTCTCTTCCTGTTGGGTGAGCTTTTCAATACGGCTATTTGCCCAGAATGAAGAATCACGTTCGGCATGACCCCGGATCTTCACCGTGTTTTCTATGCCGGAATAAATACTGTCAGAACGAGGAGTATCAAAAAGGTAGTTGTCATAAAAGACAGTTTTTTTGCCAAACATGCCGGTTCCCTTATTCGTAAGATTAAAGTCAACAACCAGTTCATCTCTGCTGAACATCCAACCTTCACCGTTTAACTTTTTAAATTCCTGAATAATCTGTAAATCATTTACAAAGTTCAGGTTGATGTCTTCGCTAACACGCATATCCGCTTTGATTACCGCGTATTTATCATCGTCGGTGATATACAGATTTCCCTTAAAGGCAAAGTCTGCCTTATTTCTGGGTTGAAAAGCCAGGTTTATAGCTCTTAACCCGTTTATGGGAATGGTATCAATGATGTGGAATTTGTAAATTAAGGGTGCCAGGGTAGATATGGGGCTTACAAACTGATTGGTGAGCAACGTAATGTTGTTGGAATAGATGTCAATGTCCTGATAAAGATTATCGATGATGAAACCAACACCTTCATTATCAATATAATCATGAAACCCAATCATATTTGTACCCGAGATGTATTCTTTCCGGGTTTGTGGCTCCTTGCGGTAATACACTTTCGACAGGGTTTCTTTCAGAAATACCGGCAAATAAGGTTTGCCGTTGATTTCAGAGGTATCCACAAAACTGAAGACATACTGAAACTTTTTAAACATTTTCTTGCTTCTGAACTCATCGGTAATGTTGTTCAGGGCGAATTCCACTTTTTCATGTTTATCGTACTCATAATAATCAAACACCTCCTTTCTGTTGGAATCTTTGTTTTCAATTACCTTTTTTATCAGTTCAACTGCGGGATTGTCACGGTTGCGATAGCGCTTTCGTTGACCGGTCACCACCACTTCATTCAACGAAATGCTTTCAGGTTCCAGTTCAAAGTTGATGATTTGATTTCTGCCTTGTTCAAGGGTTTTAATCGATTTTTTATAACCGATGAAAGAGGCTTGCAACTGGTTTGAAGCCCATTGTGTGGAAAGGTTGTAATCACCATTATAATCGGTGATGGTGCCAATATTTTTTCCTGGAAAAACTACGTTCACAAACGGCAGGGGTTCTTTGGTCCTGGCATCAACAACCCGGCCTTTTATATTCACGTACTTCTGGGCAATGCCTTCTGTTGAAAACAGAAAGAATAAAACAAGAGGTAATATGTACTGCAATCTTTTCATTATATTAGCACCTAATTGAAAATGAAATACCTGTGGGTGAAAAAGTTAAAGCCCACCCCAATTAAAACCGCCACAATTATTTTGGATAGAATGTAGTGCAGGTGCAGGTATTCCACCTGCAGGTAAAGTCCTATTGTATTCAAAAGGATACTTCCAATCCAAACAGCCGAATATTTTAGTGTTTGTTTATAAATATTGCCATGGCGTTTGTTAAAAGCCCAGTTTCTTTCAAAGATGAAGGAGACCACTCCTCCGCTCACCGCACCCGTTACTGCTGAGCATAAGTACCAGAACTTAAAGAGCTCAGTGAACAGAACCAATATCAGAAAATCGGTTGCCGTAGCCAGACCCGCTACAATATTGTAGCGAATGAATGAAGCGAAATTGGAGGAATCTGAATACACGTCCATGGTTTTATAAAAGGTTGAAAAACAAACTACAGTGCAGCAGTATAGCTGCGTATGCTCCAGCCACCACATCATCAAGCATTACACTCCAGTGGCCTGTCATCGCATCTATTTTTCTGATATAAAGGGGTTTCACGATGTCGAAAAATCTGAAAAGCACCAAAGCAGCCAGGTAATATTGCCACCGGATGGGCAGTGCAAGAGCAGCAAGCCATACCCCAACCACTTCATCTATCACTATCATTGATGCATCCTGTTTCCAAACAGTATGAATTTTTTTCACAGACCGGGCTCCCAGGAAAAACACGGCGGTAATCAGGGCCAGGTTAAAGAAAAGAACAGCAGGCTGCTCAAAACCCAAATCATTAAAGAGCCAGTTGATACTGAAAAGTATAACAATACCCACTGTTGATCCTGCTGTTCCGGGAGCAATGGGCGCATATCCTGTACCCAGGACCGTAACCAGATATTTATGCCATTTCATTGCTCTTCTTCGTAATAGTCAAGACCCAGATGATTGATTAGATTTTCTCCCATCAGGTGTCTCAGTGTGTTTTCGAGTTTTATTTTTTGCAGAAAGATATCGTGCATGGGTTGCAACCCCGGCAAGGTTTGAGGTGACTTGAAATAGAATGAGAGCCATTCCTGTATGCCCTTCATTTGAGCACGATGAGCCAGGTCTATAAACAAAGCCAGATCCAGTACCACCGGGGCAGCAAGGATGGAGTCTTTGCACAGAAAATTCACTTTTATCTGCATTTTATATCCCAGCCAGCCAAAAATATCCAGGTTGTCCCAGCTTTCCTTATCATCTCCTTTAGGTGGATAATAATTGATTCTCACTTTATGGTACATCTCCTTATAAAGTTCAGGATAAAGGTCGGCTTCCAGAATACTTTCAAGCACGCTGAGTTTTGAAACTTCTTTGGTTTTAAATGAACCGGCGTCATCCAGCACCTTGCCATCCCTGTTACCCAGTATGTTGGTGGAGAACCAGCCATCAATGCCAATCAACCGTGTTTTTAATCCGGGGCCCAATATGGTTTTCATCAGGGTTTGCCCGGTTTTAAAGTCTTTTCCGGCAATGGGCACCTTCAATTCATTGGCCAGGTCAACTATGGCGGGCACATCGCAGGTGAGGTTGGGCGCCCCGTTAACAAAAGGCACCCCGCATTTTAAGGCCGCGTAAGCATACATCATGCTGGGTGCAATGGCGGGATGATTGTTTTCAAGTGCTTTTTCAAACAGAAGTAAGTCATGGTGAATCGCCTGCTGCTCCACATAAATCTCGGTCGAAGCACACCATATCATCACCAGCCGGCTGCAGTTATTTTCAGTTTTAAACTTTTCGATATCAGCAATTAAAGCTTTGGCGGAATCCATTTTGGTTTTTTCATGTTTAATATGCTCTCCTTCAAGGTTTTTCACAAACTCATGATCAAAAACAGCTTTCATGGGTTGTATGGTTTCCATTTCCTCTTTCAGGTCAGCCAACAACGCATGATCCAATACCCCGGCGTTCATGGCCGCCTCCCAGGCGTTATCGGGGGTGATGTCCCATCCGCCAAAAACCAGGTCGTTTAAGGAAGCCAGGGGAACAAAATCATGAATCGCCGGATTGCGGTTTTCAGTACGTTTGCCCAGCCGGATTTTGCCCATTTGTGTGATGGAACCAATGGGTTGGCCTAAACCTTTTCGTGCAGCCAGCGTACCTGCAATAAAAGTGGTGGATACTGCCCCCAGACCGGGTATCAGAATGCCAAGCTTACCCTGGGCAGCCTGAATGTGTTTTTTGTAATTCATGGAATGTGGTTTTTTGGTTTACATATTATTGTTGCAATGTTTTATCCGTTGAAAAGCGGTGAAATTTGTTAAAATGGCAAGAAAAAAGATCGGGATGGTGAAAACGGAAATATTTTCAAACAGTGGGAACGGCAACCAGGAAACAGAAAACTTAAAATCTCCAAACACGAACGAGACGATGCCTGTTAGCAAAGCTGCAATGCCGATAGTTAAAACACGCTCGGGCCGCTGCATGATACCAACGGTGCATTCCACCTCAAGAGCTTCGGCTCTGGCCCGTACATAACTCACCATAATGGAACCTATCATGGCAATAAAGGCGGTGAGCGAGCTCAGGAAATAATGATGCGCAACCAGGTAGTAGCAAATACCTAAAAACATGAACATCTCACTATACCTGTCGAGAACAGAATCGTATAAGGCACCAAACTTTGTTGAATTATTGGTTACCCTGGCCAGTTGCCCATCGAGCATATCGAATACCCCCGCGAAGAGAGTTATGGCACCAAACCAAAATACATAACGGAAATCACCCCGGTTGCCCACTTCTCCACCGGCAATGAGTACTACAGTTGATACCAATGTTATACCAAGACCAATCGTGGTGATGCCATTGGGTGTGATGCCGGTGTGGTTCAGCATTCTTACTATGGGTGTTATGGCCTTGTAAGCGTTTACTTTTAAATTGCTCCACATAGTGGTTGAGTGTATTTGGGTTTTAAAGCGTGAACTTGTAATGTACAACCGTTTTAATCTTTTACTTTTTGTGCATACCTGATGTCTTTGATCATCTTTTCAGTTAGTTGCCAGTCATTCATCAAGGCACGGAAACTTTCCAGAATCTCATTCACCAAAACATATGTACTCTCGGTACTGGCGAATTGGCCATTATGCTTGCCTCTCTGAATCAGCCGCGTCAGATAACTTTTTGCCACCCGCCTTACCCGGAAAAGGATATCCTCTGCCTTCCGGCATCTTAGCAATAAACTTTTGTCAAACACCAGGTCCAAATACCACTGATGCTGTTTGAACATATCATATAGCCCCTTAAAAAGCAGCGTAATCTCTTGATCAGGATGATTATTTTTTAGTGATATTTCAGAAACCAGGGCTCTCAGCTTCTCTTCAAAATCCAAAAGCATCAGTTCAAACAGGTCACCATCGTTGTTAATGCCTCTGGGAAATCTCTTCCGGGCCATCGAAAATTCTTTCTTTAAAGCATCCAGACTTAAACCGGCAATACCGGAATGAGCCATGATGCGCCCTGCGGCTTTTATGACATCTTCATTAGGGTTGGCCATCGCTTCTTCTGTTTAAGTGATTTATTAAAAACCCGCACATCAATACGCGCTGAATCCGGTCGGTGAAACATTAAACAGTGCAAAGTTAGTTAATGTTCACTTATATACCAAATATAATTGTAAATTTTAATAAGTTTTTAATCTTTTGATGGCCTCAATGCGCTTGAAAAGCATAATAACTATTTTTTACGTGTTGATTTTCAAATATTTATAAATACAATTATACATGTTTGATTGAAATTGCATGGGTAAAGCCAGGTTTATTTTTCTTGAATGGTAATACTACAGGTTGCATTAAAGCGTATAGCGTTCTTTTCCAATGTGTTTATGTGTTTATGTCCTTTTATTGAAGAATAATTAATGCAAATGAACAAAATAAACTTTAAACCGTTTGGATCTAATGTGAATATTCACTAACTTTGCATTTTATATCTAATAATTATTTGTGCTATGCAGGGGCAAAACAAACAGCTGGAAGAACAATTCAGTGTTGAGATGTTCAGAAGCGAGCGGCGGCGCTCCCTTATATTAATCGGTATGCTTGGTTTTGAAGCTGCATTTTTAATCCTTATTTATTCATTTTACAAAAACGCTTATTACACACTTTTTCACAGTTACATAGCCATTTATGCTATTCTTATTTTCACGGCGCTATTGATAGCTTACGAAGTACTGGTTCATTTTTTGATTGGTAAAAACAGCCGCCTATTTTTTTTAAATCCCCGGTTTTTCGGCTATTTCACTGCATTTTCTGAGATTACCTTGCTCAGCCTGTTGTTAATTTTCGTGGTTGAATACACCCATCAGACCACCATTTTACAAACCCCGGCCACCCTTACCTATTTTATTTTTATTGTCCTTTCCACCCTTCGGCTTAGTTTTAAATTATCGGTATTTACCGGCATGCTGGCTGCTTTTGAGTTTGTTGCAATTTCAATTTATTATTCCACAGTAAATGCAGGCGGCACTATTCCACGCGAAGCGGCACTAAATCTCACCGGCATGCAATATCTGGGACAGGGATTAATTATGCTCATAACCGGTATTGCCGCCGGATTTGTTGCCGATTTAATAAAAAGGAATTTACACACTTCGTTTAAGGTAGTGAATGAAAAAAATGAAGTTATCGGCCTGTTTGGACAACAAATTTCGCAACAGATAGCCAACAGCATACTTGAAAAGAAAGACGAGCTTACGGGGATAAAGAAGAATGTGTGCGTGATGTTTCTCGATATCCGGAATTTTACGCCTTTTGTTGAACGCCATCAGCCCGAAGAGGTAGTATCCTACCTCAATAACCTGTTCAGGTTTATGATACGCATCATAGAAGCACATCATGGAGTGATAAATCAATTCGTGGGTGATGGTTTTATGGCCACCTTCGGGGCACCAGTATCTACAGGAAATATTTCGGAGCATGCGGTGTTGGCAGCTACCGAAATAATTGCTGAATTAAAAAACGAACTGGCCGCAGGTAGTCTACCGGAAACCCGGGTAGGCATAGGCATTCATTATGGCGAAGCCGTTACCGGAAACATTGGCTCCTCACTGCGAAAGCAATATTCCATTACCGGCAGTGTGGTGATTATCGCTTCACGTATAGAGCAGCTCAACAAAAAACACAACTCCCAATTGCTCGTCTCCGGTGAGATATATGACAAATTGAGCAATGACCTGAAAAAGGAGTTCTCCTTCGTTGAAAATGCAACACTGAAAGGAAGCAACAACCAGATTTCTATTTACAAATTTCACGAATGCGAAAACAATATACATCCGGAATTAAAAAACGAAACACCATGAAAACTGATTCAAATCTGCTGATGGAAGCTGAAGCATTCGTCACCAAATTGCTGAGTGAAAACACGCCTCCTTACCTGGGGTACCACAACCTCAATCATACCCGTGAAGTGGTGGAAAACGCCAGACAAATCGCCAGGCACGAAAATTTCAACCCTGATGAAACCCGGCTGTTGATTTTAGCGGCATGGTTTCACGATACCGGATATGTAACAACCTATACCGGACATGAACAGGAAAGTATTGTTATCGCCACCGGTTTTCTAAAGAAGAAAAAGGCGGATGAGGCAACAATTCTAGCGGTCGCAAATGCCATTAAAGCCACCATCTACACCCAAAAGCCGGTTAGTAAGGTTGAAAAGGCTTTACGCGATGCAGACTTCATGCACCTGGGTAAAGAAAATTACTTTGAATATGCAGAATTGATACGTAAGGAATGGATGGATGCTGGAGTGAAATTCGTAAAAAAAGGTGAATTTGAAGCAGAATCTATTGATTTCTTTCGCAACCACGAGTTTTACACGGATTATTGCCGTCGGGAGCTCACGCAAATAAAAGCAAAAAATCTTGAGTTGCTGATTGCATCAGTTAACAAGCGTCTCAGCAAGCAGAAAGAAAGCAAAAAGGCATCCGGCCGAAAAAACACCTATTCCCGGGGCGCGGACTCTATGCTCAGGCTTACCGCCCGTACACAAATAAACCTGAGTTCTATAGCCGATAACAAATCCAATATATTGATTTCATTAAACGGCATCATCATTTCTCTCGGCCTGGCTGCAGTAGTTAGCCGCTTTAAACAGGAACCGGCTATTATACTTCCTACACTTATTTTTCTTATATTTAGCCTTTCCACCATTATATTGGCCATATTGTCAACCCGGCCCAACATTACTACCGGAAAGTTTACCAGAGCCGATATAGAAAAGAAGAAAGTGAATTTGCTTTTTTTCGGCAATTTCTTCAACATGCCTCTTGTCGACTACGAATGGGCTGTACGTGAAATGATTAACGACGACAAGTACCTGTACGCAGCCATGATTAAAGACCAGTATTACCTGGGGAAGGTACTGGCCAGAAAGTATAAGCTGCTCCGATGGGCCTACAATATATTTATGTTGGGAATAGTGGTATCGGTAATTGCCTTTTTATTGGTGTTTCTACCGGTTTAAAAAATAACTTAAGTCAAACAAAGTGGCGTTTAACAAACGCCAGACATATACATCTGTAAATAAGAACGACATGAACACACAAGAGAAACTGCTGTACGTCAGCAATCAGATAGGCGATATTATTGCCAAAGCCAAAGAAATGGAGGTCAGCTACAAAGATTTGATTGAGCGCGTTCATCCGCTTTATCGCGAAAGCGCACTTAATCTGGTACACTACATGGCCTTACGCAGTTTCGATCTCGGGAAGCTACAAACCCGTCTGAGATACCTGGGTCTTCCCGGCCTGGATTCAGCCGAAGCTCATGTTTTAAGCAGCCTGTGGTCTATTCAGAACATAGTGAATCATTTGAGAGGAGTGGCGGATGCAGTTCAGCCGGCAACTTTTGTTTCGGTAAAGAAAAGTGAAAAGCTCCTCAAGGCGAACACCCGAAAACTATTTGGGTATCAATCCAAAAACAGGTGGACCCGCATCATGGTTACTTTACCCGAATCGGCAGCCACAAATTATGGCATGGTTAACCGGCTGATACGAAAAGGCATGAACAGTGCAAGGATTAACTGCGCACACGACAGCTCCGAAGCATGGACCAAAATGATAGAAAATATTCACCGTTCGAATCAGGCTTCAAAAAAGAGCTGTAAGGTGATGATGGATTTGGCGGGGCCCAAAATACGTACCGGCGAAATGCAGCCGGGGCCCGAGATTTTGCGTTTCAAACCCGAACGCGACCTTTCGGGGAAAGTGATTAAACCGGCTAAAATATGGATTGCGCCACCTACGGTGCTCCCCCCGGACAAAAGCGCTGATGCCATTATCCCGGTTGAAGAATCGTTGGTAAAAAAGATTAAGCGGGGAAACATTATACACTTTACCGATGCCCGGGGTAAAAAGAATCAAATTATCATCGAACGCAAACAGGGCAATGGAAAGTGGGGGCTGTGCTATGATTCGGCTTATTTAAAAACCGGAACCCGGTTAACAATCAATAAGATAAAACAATCGGGCAAAGAAGTTGATATGGTTGGCACATTGTTGCCACTTGAACAGTTCATCCTTCTGAATAAAAACGATATCCTTATATTACACAGGGATCCCCGCCCGGGAGAACCGGCACAATATGATGCACATGGTAATCTCGTGGCACAGGCTCATATTTCGTGTACCCTGCCCGAAGTTTTTGATGACGTTGAGGCCGGTGAAACAGTATTTTTCGATGATGGAAAAATAGAAGGCGTCATCGAAACGAAAGAGGCAGATCAGCTCAGGATAAAGATTGTGCATGCTAAAAATGCTGGTAGTAAGTTAAGGGCAGGTAAAGGCATCAACTTTCCCGAAAGTGACTTGAAAATAAGCGGGTTAACCGAAAAGGATAAAGAAGATCTCCACTTTGTAGCCCGGCAGGCCGATGTGGTTAATCTATCGTTTGTGAATCAGTCTTCCGATGTGGAAACTTACCTTAAGGAAATAGAGTTCATGGAAAATAAGCCGGGGCTCATCCTGAAAATAGAGACGCGCAAAGGATTTACCAACCTACCCAAAATTTTACTACATGCCATGCAGATATTCCCGGTAGGGATAATGATTGCCCGTGGCGACCTGGCGGTTGAAACCGGCTGGAAGGACTTTGCGTACATTCAGGAAGAGATTATGCGCGTGGGAGAAGCGGCTCACATTCCGGCGGTGTGGGCTACCCAGGTGCTTGAACAGATGGCCAAAACGGGTGTACCTACCCGCTCTGAAATTACTGATGCAGCCATGGCCCAGCGCGCTGAATGCGTTATGCTGAACAAAGGTGAATATATTGAAAAGACCGTTGATGTGCTCGACAGTATTTTAAGAAAATTGCAACGCAACCGCTACAAAGCAGGTGTACAATTGCCCATTATGGAAAATTCAGAAGATTTAAAACTCTCTTTTTAATCATGTCCCGACCCATATCAGGTACCCTTGGGCTGTTGCTGGCCTTATTTGTCCTAACAGCGAATGAAAAAACAAATGCTCAGCAGTTTTTTAACGTACTGGCAAGCGGGAACATTGCAGGGGGAAAGGTGGACAGCATGCTGCTGAATGAATGGAGACAACTGAGTGCCAAAAATACCGCCTCTGCCTTTCTCTTTACAGGAAACCTGTATGATGCAAATGAAGAGAAATTCCCTGCCGGTCTTTACGATGGATTTAACATCCCCCTGCTTTTAGCTCCGGGCAGAAGCGAATGGGACAATGGCAGGCATGACGGTAAAGACCGTGTAAGAAAAGCGACCAGCCTGCTCGAAAAACAATACACGGGTGAAGTATTTTTCCCGCAACCGGCCTGCCCCGGCCCTCATGAGGTGGTCCTTAGCGATTACCTGGTGGTCATCTTACTTGATACGTACTGGTGGGTGCATAAACACGACCGACGTTACCGCAAATGCAACATAGAATCTGATGCCGATGTGCTGATATTGATTCAGGATGCCATTCGACGCCACTATCCCACAAAACACGTGGTGATTGCAGGACATCAGTCGCTGGAAGGCTATGGCAATAGCGGAGGTCACTTCTCATGGAAACAATGGATACTACAGGCACCCTACACTCTTTACCGCGAGACCCTTAGGTTGCGCACCGACCACAATCACCCCGAATTCAAAGCTTTTCGCGATGCCATGTTCAGCATCCTTCAACATTACCCGGATGTTATTTACCTATCTTCGGGTGATGAGAATTTGCAGTATTTTGAAGACAAACATGTGCATCACCTCATCAGCGGTTCCATGGTGCAACAAAGTTATGTGAAGCCTGATGCCCCCGCTTTCGGAAGTTCACGAAAGGGATTTGCCCGCTTACAATTTTCCAGCACGGGAAAAGCCTTGTTGGAGTTTTATGGCAATAATGGACTACTTTACACAAAACAACTTTATTACAGAAATCTAAGCCCTGCAGGCCATGATGTTGTAAACAGAAAATTGCCCGACAGCACTACTGTAAAAGCCGGAAATCAATACAATGTTCCGCCAGCGCGTTACTTTTGGCTGGGAAAAAATTACAGACAGGTATGGAATACAGCAATCAAAGCACCTGTGTTTGATATTTCCACTGAAAGGGGTGGTTTAACGGTGGTAAAACGAGGCGGCGGACAGCAAACCAGGTCATTGCGGCTGCAGGATGCAGAAGGGCGCGAATACGTGCTGCGTTCCATTGAAAAATACGTTGAAGGGGCCATGCCGGCAGAATTCAAACAAACCTTTGCAATGGATTTGGTACAGGATCAGATATCCGCTTCCAACCCGTATTCTGCACCCGTGGTTGCCCGTTTGGCTCAATATGCCGGCGTTTTTCACACCAACCCCGAAATAGTTTTTGTTCCCGACGATCCACTGTTTGGTATTTACCGGCCCGACGTTGCCAACCAGCTTTTTTTGTTTGAGGAACGCCCGGACGGCAAGCATAAAGACTTAGACAGCTTTGGCACCTCCAAAAAGATAATCTCCACCGGAAATGTGATGGAAAACTTACTGCATGATAAAACGAATCAGATTGATAAAGAGGCAGTTATTAGGGCGAGACTGTTCGATATCTGGATAAATGACTGGGACAGGCATGCCGACCAATGGCGATGGGCGGCTTTTAAAGACAAGAACAAAGTCATTTACAAACCCATTCCGCGCGACCGCGATCAGGCTTTTTTCGTAAATCAGGGATTCATCCCCTGGCTGGCAGCACGGAAATGGCTGATGCCTAAAATACAGGGCTTTGATGAATTTACCGAAAATGTGACAGGGCTTGCCTACAATGCCCGGTATTTCGACCGCTTCTTCCTGACGCAATCCAACTGGAACGATTGGCTCAAAGAAATCGACTCCTTAAAGGTTAAGCTGGATACAACGAAAATAAATTCAGCCGTAATGGCTTTTCCCACGGAAGTACAACCACTATGCGCCAAACAAACGGCTGGCATCCTGGAAGCCAGGCTTACCAACTTGCAGCCCATGGCCAGGCAGTTGTACCTTAACCTTGCCAGAGAGGTGGACATTACCGGCACTACCCAAAACGACACTTTTTGGATAAACGTTCTAAGCGACACTGCACTACAGGTGATTAGGACTGACGGGACGGGAAAAAACAACATTGCAGACACGCTGTACAACCGCATTTTCCTTGCATCTGAAACACGTAAAATCAGAATTTATGGCCTGAATGGCAATGATCAGTTTAGCTTTTCGGGTAAGCACAATAATAAAATAGACGTGACAATTGTTGGCGGACAGGGTGACAATGAAATAAAATATGAAGGCCATCGTACACCGGGCTTCATCACCATTTATGATAAAAAAGAAACCAAACTCCCCGATGCGCTATGGCCCCGTTTAAAAAGCAGGTACAACCAAGGGGCTCTGGAATACGACCCCGAAGCATACAAAATGGATGTAATATTACCGGGCCTGTTCACCGGTTACAACCGGGATGATGGCATGTTTCTGGGTGGCGGCCCTATAATCAATAAATATTCCCGCTACCGCCGGCAAGAGTATAAAATACTGGGTAATTACGCGTTTTTAACCCAATCTGCGAACTTTCACCTTTCCGGCAATTTCTTCTACCCTCTAAAAAGGTTGGAAATCGACTTGATAGCCGACATTAAGGCTCCCCGTTATGTGAACAACTATTTTGGCATGGGCAACGAAAGCACCTGGGAATCAGACGGATCTCAAATTGAATACCATTTGGTCCGCATGACCCAATACTTCGTGACGGCGCAGTTCAACAAGCAAATCTTTAAGGGTGATGCCCATAAAATGGGGATGGGATTGTTTTACAAAAGCACCAATGTGGAAGAAACGGCCGGGCGGTTTATCACGGACATCCCCGGAAACGGGCTAATTGGCGAAGACCTGAAAACGCATGAATACGCGGGCTTATCCTTTATGTACCGGATAAACACCCTCAACAACCGGGAGCTAAAGACTGAAGAAGAATTTGTGGGCAGCCATACTTTCCCCACACGGGGCATAAAACTGGAGGCCGGATTCTCTCATTTTATCGGATTAAATGATATTGCTGATGACTTTTCAAAGGCTTCGGCAGATTTCATCACTTATCTCAGCTTTGCACAGCGTCCGCGGGTGGTATATGCATTCAGGGTGGGCGGCGAGAAAATTTTCGGAGATTATGTGTTTCACGAAGCAGCCAAACTTGGCCAAAAGAGCAACCTGCGCGGTTACAGGCAAACCCGGTTTTATGGCGATGCATCAATCTATCAAAACACCGAAATACGCATCCGCCTGAAGCAGTTCAATACATATGTAATGAACGGGAGCACAGGTTTAACGCTATTTAACGATGTGGGGCGCGTTTGGTGGGAAGGGGAAAATTCTTCGCGCTGGCATCAGGGCTATGGGTTGGGTTTCTGGCTCTCGCTATTCGACATGGCTGTGCTCAATATATCCTATGCCCGAAGTAAAGAAGATGATCTGCTGTACATCACACTTAAATATCAATTTTGATGGACTGGCTGAAATTTATTATTCCGGGAATAATGCTATGGGTGTTTAATACCCCGGGGCTAAACGCTCAAAACGAAATATACCTTATTCGCCATGCAAAGGTTAACCTGAGAACGCCAGGCTGGATAAATTACAAAACTGTAATAGTGCATAGGCAAGCCTATGACCAAAGCCCAATAGTGGATTTTGATGCAGCTGAAGTACTGGCAAAAATCGATCTCTACAATGAGATTGACACCGTTTTTGTAAGCCCGCAAATGCGCGCCAGGCAAACGGCTATACAAATATTT
>JAQVEI010000311.1 GCA_028697695.1 Lentimicrobiaceae bacterium | reverse complement strand
GTCTCGGCACACTCTACACCCAGGCGTCGGGACATTTGAATATCAGGGCAGGCAAGTTTAACCATGCAGAAGCGGCGAAAGTAATGAAATGGCAATATGGGATGGATGCCGGCATTTCTATACATTGGATTGGTTACGATGCTACCCTTCAGGGCGGTTTGTTGAACCGAAGCAATGTATTTACCCTTGCCTCAAACGAAATTCAAAGAGTAGTACCGCATGCACATCTGGGATTCTTCGCGGGCAATCCATCATTTCAGATTAACCTTACCCAACATTATCTTGGCAGGGAATTTAAATCCGGCCGGCACCATTTTTGGGGTAGTGTGGCATTACAATACAATTTTTGATTATGAAAGCGCTTGTAAAAAGTTTAAAATTCATATTGATGCTTGGCATCATCACCCTGGCACAATCTTCGGGTGAAGCCCTGATGGCAGAGCCGCTCAATGCACCCGATTCAACATCCGTAACCGTTTTGTTTGCAGGCGATATTATGCAACACACGCCTCAAATTGCTGCGGCGCGCGTCAACGACTCCACCTACGACTATTCCCCGGTATTTAAATATGTTAAACCAATTATTGAGCAACACGACCTTTCCATTGCCAACCTTGAGGTTACGCTGGCCGGGGCACCCTATACCGGATATCCACAGTTCAGCGCACCCGACCAACTGGCCGTGGCCGCAAAGGATGCGGGCTTTGATGTGCTGTGTACCGCCAACAACCACTCCTGCGACAGAGGCGACAAAGGAGTTATACGTACCGTGCAAATACTGGACAACACCGGCATCATGCATACCGGAACCTTTAAAGACAGTGCCGACTACCTGAAAAACCATCCATTGATTATTCAAAAAAATGATATAAATATTGCCCTGTTCAATTATACCTATGGTACCAATGGTTTATCCTTTCGTTATCCTGCTATGGTAAACCTGATTGATTCGGCACAGTTAGTGAAAGATTTAAATGCAGTTAATCGCACGAACATTGACTTTGTGATTATTTATTTCCACTGGGGGCAGGAGTATCAAAGCCATCCCAATCATCAGCAGGAAGAGCTTGCCGCACTTGCTTTCAGCAATGGTGCCGATGTTGTGATTGGCAGTCACCCTCATGTGCTTCAGCGTATGGAATACGCGCCACCTACTGACTCCACAAACGGCCGGTTGCTGGTATATTCTTTGGGCAACTATGTATCCAATCAAAGGGATCGTTTCCGCGATGGCGGTGCAATGGTGAGTTTTACCCTTTCTAAAAACTGGCATGGAAGATATGTAACCCATCCGGAATATCATCTTACCTGGGTTTACACCCCCCAGGAGAACAGCAAAAAGCAATATTATATCCTTCCGGTTAATCAATTTGAAGATGATGCCTCTATTGATAAAGCTTCACAGGATAAAATGAGAGAATTTGCCTCTGACTCCAGAGAGCTCTTCAGCAAGGAAAATCAGAATGTACCCGAGAGTGAAAAGTTATACAAGTAATTGGTATAAATACCGTTTTCGCGAGCCCTTTATGGAAGTTTTGATTTCCTAAAGGGGCACATACGTTATTAAGCCGGTTTACCTGTTGTTTTTGATGGCAATATGAGATGCTCCATCAGCAGCACCAACACTATGCCCATTACAAGGCTATTCCCCAGCAGAGGTCTGAATATCGCGGGTATTTGAGCAGTAACTTCGGCGGGAATAAATGAAATAAGCAAGGCTACCATCAGCGGTAAGCCAATAATGGCGCCATCATTAAATCCGGTTATGGCTTTTTGTTGAACCATCATTAAAAATCCCGCAGCAAACTGTGATACCATTACATACAACAATACCACGCCCATTACTACATTTGGTATGAGCAGCAGCAGTTGTATGAGCGGTGGAAAAAAAGCACACAGGATGAGTAAAATGCCACTTACTATAAAAGGATAGCGGGAGGCGCAGCGGGTGGCGGCAATTATGCCGGGGCTTAATGAAAAGTCGGTGGTGCCGATGACTCCTGTTAAACCAGCTACTGCACTGGAAAGTCCGCTGAAAAACACGCCCCGTTTGGTGCGAACCTCCATATTGTCAGCACCTATCATTTTACCTACCGCCTGTATGGAGCCCACCTCAGCAATAAAAATAGCTATGGCACAGAACAGGAATGAAAAAATAACTCCAAATTCAAATTCCGGCTTTACAATCAAACCCATAGCTGATGACTGAGTCTGAGCAACAGGTTCAGAAAGCATTGCAGGACTTGCATAAAAATAATTAAATAAAAGAGAACTAATAATAATGCCCCATATGAGTGTGGTAGATTTCCAGATGCCGTTGAGCATACGGTTTAAAATAACCAATAAAATGGTGATAATGAGTAAAAAACCAAAGTTAAACAAAGGATTGCCGGCATCCTTAAAGCTTAAATTTAATATGGTAGGCGAAAGGGTTACCGGTATTAAAAACATAATGGTAACAATAATGCGCGTCGTAAATAAACGGTGCATAACCCGGAGCAGGCCGGCGGCTGCCATTAATGCCATAAACAAACCGCCAATCATTATGGCTGTATAAACGGCGGCTATGCCCGATGACAGAGAAGCAAGAATGCCAACAAGCAAAACAGAAGCAGGTCCCGCCACCAATGGCAGCCTGTGGCCAAAAAAAACCTGTACCAAAAGTGTGAAACCCACTACAGCAAAAAGTTTTTGCATGTACAACTCCTGGGCATCGGGCAGGGCACCGTAGTGAAGTTTGGCAAGGACCAAACCCATAACCATAAGTGCCGGTACAGTTACAATCCACCACTGCAAACCATATAACATCAGTGGTAAAAATCGCGGTTTGTCCTCCAAATTGTAGCGCATATCTTTTAAATAAGTTTCTCGTTTAACTCCGCAAATCTAATCAATAAGTTTAGACTATTTTTTAAGGATACCTGTAATGCTTTACCATTGAATCATATAGTAACTCAATAAAATGGCATTCCAAAAACTGACATTTTGTCCTGTTTAGGATAATAAAATGTCAAACGTCGATTTCGTATATCGCTTAATTATCACTATTTTATGAACCCGGAACTGGCTTCACGGTTCAACTGGCACAGAATTTGAAATTGCCCCTTCCAAACAAATTGTCACCATGAACGTAAAAGAAATAAGGGCTCTTGACGAGCTAAAAGCGATACTTGCAGCAAATCAACGCACCTTTTTATTGCTGTACAAAGGTGGGTCATCAACCTCGGGATGTGCTGAATCCTATTTGAATGAAGCCGCTGCCACTTTGAATGATGGTACCATCCTTAAAGCTGATGCCCTACAGGCACGCGACATTCATCCACATTATAATATAGACACTGTTCCCTCATTCATGATATTTGAGGGAAAAGAGTTGAAGAATGTGGTAAAAGGATGTCAAACCGCTTCCTATTATAAAAATATTATTGAAAACCAACTATTTAGCTCTACTACTTCCACCTCAGGGTCTTCTTATCCCCGGGTAACGGTGTATACCACGCCTACCTGCCCCTGGTGTACCACATTGAAAAACTATCTGCGCCAACATAAGGTACCTTTTACAGATATAAATGTAGCAGCAGATCCCAATATGGCTCAGGAACTGGTGAGAAAGTCGGGACATACCGGGGTGCCCCAAACTGAGATTAATGGTCAGATGATAGTAGGTTTTGACAAGGCCCGGCTCAACAGCATACTGAATATTAACGCATAAATAAGACAAAACATGAAAGAATTACAACCATTGCATCAGCATGTATTGCTTGATATGAATCATGAAAAGGGTGAGCAACGCACCCGTGGAGGCATAATAATACCTGACACCGCCAAGGAAAAGCCACAAACGGCAAAAGTGGTGGCCACCGGTCAGATTGAAAACAGTGAAATTAACCCCGGGGACACAGTGTTGTTTCGCCGTTTCTCGGGAACCGAAATTGAATTTGAGGGCAGTCAGTATCTAATTATACCCTATTCGGATTTGTTGGCAAAGATAGTAGAAACCGAAACCATTTGATTGAATAGAAAGATGAGTGGATTAAAAGAGGCTGTCTCATAATCGAGGCAGTCTTTTTTATTTTAAATTTGAAAAAAAATA
>JAQVEI010000310.1 GCA_028697695.1 Lentimicrobiaceae bacterium | reverse complement strand
ATGTCGGAAGTGCAAAAAAGCGACAAATTTCAATTTGCTGACCTCAATCTGAGGTTCAATAAGCCTGAAGTTAAAGTAAATATCGACCGCGAGAAGGCAAGAAACATGGGCGTTTCCGTTATCGATATTGCACAGACGCTTCAACTGGGGCTTAGTGGACAACGTTTCGGTTATTTTATTATGGATGGAAAGCAATATCAGGTTATTGGACAAATGGAAAAGGCTTACCGAAGCAGTCCCCTGGATTTGCGCAGCCTTACAGTACGAAATAACCGGGGCGAAATGTTACAGCTCGACAATTTTGTAACCCTGAAGGAAGATGTAAACCCGCCCCAATTGTTCCGTTACAACCGTTTTGTATCGGCCACCATATCGGCCAACCCGGCCGAAGGGCTGACCATTGGGGATGGGATCAACGAAATGGATCGCATAGCCGCCAAGGTGCTCGACGATAGTTATTCAACTTCCCTCACCGGAGCCTCCAAGGATTTTGCCGAAAGCTCATCCAGTCTGGTGTTTGCTTTTATTCTCGCGCTGGTGCTTATCTATCTGGTGCTCTCGGCGCAATTTGAGAGTTTTCGCGATCCTTTCATTATCATGTTCACTGTACCCCTTGCCCTGGCGGGAGCAGTGCTGGCACTGTGGTATTTCAACAAGACTTTAAATATTTTCAGTGAAATTGGTGCCATTATGCTCATCGGTCTGGTAACCAAAAACGGCATTCTCATTGTTGAGTTTGCCAATCAGCGTAAGGCTGCCGGCTTAAGCCGGCTTACAGCCATCAGGGAAGCAGCGGTAAGCCGTTTCCGCCCCATACTGATGACCAGTCTCTCCACCATTCTGGGTGCTGCACCCATTGCCCTGGCGCTGGGGGCAGGTTCAGAAAGCCGCGTGAGTATGGGTACGGCCATTATAGGGGGGCTTACTTTTTCGACCATACTTACACTGTACGTGGTACCAGCAATGTATGTTTACATATCCGGGAAAACACGTTCCCTTTCCAATGTGGAGAACCTGAAAGAAAAAGGAGGTAATGAATGAGGAACTTAGTTGGTTGGAAAACCAGGATAACAATGATTTTATGGATGTTAACTGCACTCTCGTCCAATGGCTTGTTTGCACAGATGCTTTCACCGGATGATGTAATACGACAGGTGCTGGAACACAACTTTTCAATAGGAATTGTAAAGCTCGATGAGGAGGTGTTGCGCAACAATGTTACCCTTGGCAATGCCGGCTTTTTGCCCCGGGTTGATGCCAGCGCCGGCACCAACAACAGCATAGTTAACACCCGGCAGGAGTATTTGAACGGGGAGAAAAACGAGCGCGACCATGCCAAATCGGGTTCTCTGAATGCCGGAGCTGCCATGCAATGGACACTTTTTGACGGTTTACGGATGTTTAACTCCTACGCTGCCCTTAAAACGGAGCTGGAGGCGGGAGAGTTGCGTACCCGGTTGCAGATTGAAAATTCGGTAGCCGGTGCGCTGGAAGCATATTACAATATGGTTCAGTTAAAGCAGAAGAAAGTAGTGCTGGAAAAAGCAGTTAAACTGGGTGAGGAACGTGTGAACATAGCACAGGACATGCTTATGCTGGGTGCCGGTTCACGTTTGGCAATGCTTCAGGCCGAGGTGGACCTGAATACCGACAAGTCGCAAATGCTTGAGCTTGACAACATGATTGCCAATGCCGGCATTAACCTGAATCGCTATATGGGCAAAGACCCTGCTTCTCCGGTTTCCGTTAAGGATTCCATCATTACCGGAAGTATGCTCGATTATCAGCTTTTAAAAACTAAGATGCAGCAAAACAATCCAACCCTGCTGTTGAGCCGTACCGATTTGGAAATTGCCCGGCGAAATTTAAACACCATTGCCGGACAGCGTCTGCCCGTACTTAACTTCAACCTGGGATACAATTTCAATGACCAAACCAGTGAGTCGGGTTTTCTGAAATCCAGCCGTTCATCGGGTTTGAACTATGGCTTTTCGGCCACCATGCCTTTGTTTGACGGCTTTAACCTGAATCGCCGCCGGCAGAATGCTCAGATTGGTATCGAAAAAGCCGGCCTGGCACATCAGGATTATCTCAACGCCCTTGAGGCTGAAATGCTTTCTACCTATTCCCGGTACATCAACCGCCTGAGTATGGTGGCGTTTGAGAAGGAAAACAGCAATACCGCAGAGGTTAATTTTGATATTGCCGGCGAGCGCTTTCGGTTGGGCGAAATGTCGGGCATTGAATACCGCGAAGCTCAGAAAAACTTCCTGCTGGCAAACGAACGCCTGATCAATGCCCAGTTTGAAGTAAGATTATTGGAAATTAAGCTTCAGCAACTAAGCGGCTCCCTGTTGGTTGAAGAGCTGTAAAAATGATGCGTAAGCAAAATCCGATGATTTAAGAACCATTAAAAGTGTAAATGATGAAAATTGCCATGCTTGCCCCCATTGCCTGGAGAACACCTCCCCAACATTACGGACCCTGGGAGCTGGTTACTTCGATGATAACCGAGGAATTGGTAAAAAACGGACTGGATGTAACCCTATTCGCCACCATGAATTCAATTACCGGAGCCAAACTCAGGGGAGTGGTAAGCAAAGGCTATGAAGAAGACCAAAGTCTGGATGCCAAAGTGTGGGAGTGTATGCACATCTCGGAGTGTTTTGAAAATGCAGATCAGTTTGATATTATACACAATCAGTTTGACTTTTTGCCACTTTCCTATTCCCGCCTGGTTAATACGCCTGTAATTACTACCATTCACGGGTTTTCATCACCGCGGATTTTGCCTGTGTATAAAAAGTACAATGCACATGCTCACTATGTTTCCATAAGTAATGCAGATCGTTCTCCTGAACTGGATTATCTGGCCACGGTTTATCATGGTATAGATTTGGAGCAATTTACTTTTAATGACCGTCCCCGGGGCGATTATTTGCTTTATTATGGCCGGATTCATCACGATAAGGGCGCTGTTGAAGCCATTGAAATTGCCCGAAAGGCAGGTAAAAAACTGATTATGGCCGGAATCATTCAGGATACCGGATATTTTGATCAATTTATCAAACCTCATCTTGACAACGACAAAGTTGAATACATTGGAAGTGTTGGCCCCGAAAAGCGTGATATGCTGTTGGGCGACGCACTTGCACTGTTGCATCCCATCAACTTTAATGAACCATTTGGATTGTCTGTTGTTGAATCTATGGCCTGCGGAACGCCGGTTATTGCATTCAGCAAAGGCAGTATGCCCGAACTTATTACTCCGGGTTATGATGGCTTTCTGGCAAAGGATATTCCCGAAGCCGTGGAGCTTTGTAAACAAATCGACAATATTGACCGGAGCAATTGTCGCAAAACCGTAGAGGAACGTTTTTCCAAACAACGCATGGCCGCCGATTACATCAAATTATATCAAAAAATACTCAAATAATCATCCCATGTCTATTGTTAAACGTTTTGACGGCAATCCCATACTTACCAAAGAGGATGTTCCTTATCCGGTTGCTACGGTTCACAATGCCGGTGTTATCAGGCATAACGGTGAATACCTGATGCTGTTTCGTTCGCACAGATTTACCGGCCGAAGTATTCTGGGGCTGGCCCGGAGCAAGGACGGCTTTAAATTTACAGTTGACCCACAGCCTTTCATGGTTCCATCCACAGAGCCGGGTTTTGCGGAATATGAAGAGTATGGAGTGGAGGATCCCCGTATCACCTTTATTGACGGGCAATATCTGATCACCTACTCGGCTTATTCACGTCATGGTGTAAGGATAGGTTTGGCAACCACTACCGATTGGGAAAAGGTAAAAAGGGTTTCTCTCATCACCCAGGCCGATTACCGCAACACCGTAATATTTCCCGAAAAAATCGACGGTATGTACGCACGCCTGGATAGGCCACACTCTGAAATAAGCCCCTGGTCTATATGGATTTCTTACTCCCCCGATCTCATTCATTGGGGAGAATCCAAAGTGATTATGAAACCCGAAAAATACCACTGGGACGAAATGAAAATTGGTCCGGGTGCACCACCCATTAAAACCGATAAAGGATGGTTGAATATCTATCATGGAGTGTTTCCCGCGATG
>JAQVEI010000309.1 GCA_028697695.1 Lentimicrobiaceae bacterium | reverse complement strand
GACTAAGATCAAGACGATGGTAGTATGGTAAGCGGGCTTCGTTCAGTCCGGCATATTGGGTACCCATCATCCCATTTTCAATCAAATAATTGGTACCGGCACCCTGACCAAAGGTAAGCTTCTCATAATTGCCCTGGGTTTGAGTGAATGGAAACCCGGAACCAAAATTCCACCGGGCGTTAAATTCCCACATCCGCTTGCTACCAAAGCGATACGAACTTACAAGGTTTACATTGTGCCGGCGATCATAATGTGGTACATATTCCATTTGCCCGTCAAAGCGGTTAACCCAGGCAAGCGAATAAACAGCCCAAAAATATATTTTGCGTTCATCGTATTTTACCGATACATCAAATCCATAGGCATCACCATTTTCAATAATAAAGTCTTTACGTTGATATTCCGGCTTATCGGAATAACTTCCGGTTTCATCTTCAAATATCTTGTAACGGTTGATGTTGGTCAATTGTGAAAAATTCTTGTAATATACTTCTGTATTTACGGTAACGTATTTGGAGGGATCTATTTCTGCACCCAAAATAATATGCTCTGCTTTTTGCAACTTATGCTTTACTTTTTCCCCATCAAATTCCGATTGAAGGTTGTCAGGCCCGGATAAGAATCCATAAAACAGGTTTACCACGTCACGGTCAGTATTGGCGCTGATAAGGTTCTGGGAATACAGGCCAGCCGCCATTTTCAGCCGGAAACGGTCGGTAAAATTATACTTCATTGCCAGCCTTGGTTCGGGAGAGAAATTAGACAATGATGCATAATACTGTAAGCGTAGCCCCGGTTCAAACAGCAGCTTGCCATGTGTAAGTTTGTATTTAACAAATCCTGCCAGTTCAGTGGTATTCTCCTCCTGACTTATTTTGCGGGCCACACTGTTTGTAAAATCAAACGAAGTGCGGAAACCAAGCATTTCGAGGCCGTACTTAATCTCATTTTTGCCTAAAAAATAGGTGAAGCCCAGGCCCAGATTAAAGCCATTAATTTCGCTGCTGCGTGAAGGCAGCTCCCCTTCATTCATCTCACTGTAATATACTGAATAAGCAAAATTCCCCTCAATCAATACCGGGTTGTTTCCCGGAATAACTACCCAGTTGGCACCTGCACCTGAAGAATTCCATGAATAGGAAGCCAAATCGGTGTAATCAACTTTATCGTTAAAATTAAATCCGTAAAAATTCACCTTGGAACCATTGGCGCTATTGATTGACACCTTGCCGTAAAAGTCGGTATAATTAAATGGCAAACCCGTGGTATCAATGTAATTATAGATCAGCTCGGATGTTTGTTTCAGATAGGAGTTTTTGGTCGAAATCAGGAAGGAAACAGAGGTTTCATTGTCATCTTTTTGCTTTACCAAGGGGCCTTCTACCATTAGTTTTGCCCCAAAGGTACTGGCACCAAACTTACCTGCCATCCTTTTTTTATTTCCGTCGCGCGTAGTCAGATCCATCACTGAAGAGATGCGTCCACCGTATTGGGCACCAAACCCACCGGTATAAATATCGGCATTACGCAATATATCAGTGTCAAACACTGAAAACAATCCGATAGAGTGGAATGGATTGTAAATAATCATGCCATCGAGCAATACTTTATTTTGTACCGGTGAACCGCCACGTATATAAAGTTGTCCGCCCTGATCGCCGGAAAAAACCACCCCCGGAAGCACCTGAAGATATTGTGCCAAATCGGCCTGACCACCCAGAGTTGGAATCCGACTGATTACTTTTGGAGTAAGTTTGACCACCGATGTACGGGTTTCGCCCCTTGCTTCTGACCTGTCGGCCGTAATTTGCACTTCATCCAGATTAAATGCCGATTTATCCAGGTAAAGCTTACGGTTAATTACGGTATTGCCCTTTATCGTAATGGGCTCACGCAGGGTGTCGTATCCCAAATAAGTCACCATAAGGGTATAATTGCCATCCGGAATGCGCGATATGGTAAAATAACCGTTAACATCGGTGGCTGACCCCATATTGGTTTTGTACAGATATACGTTGGTAAAAATTACAGGCTCTCCGGTTTCTTTCTCATATACAAACCCTCGCACCATACCCTCCTGAGCATGTACCTGGGTAAGAAAAACAATTAACAGCAAAATGACAGCGGATACAGTTCGGAGTGTTTTCTTCATAAACAGTGTAATAATAATCATTCACGGAATCACCGGGCTGGCAAAATTAGACATTTTTATCAGATGACGCTATAAAAAACGATGCTTGTTTTCAGGTTCAGGCAGCAGGCAGGATTTGCGTCTGCCAAACCAACGAAAGCGGTTGCGTGCAATCCATTTATAGATATTGTTGCGAATTTTTCGGGGAAATAAACCGATTGCTACAGCCACAAACTTCCAAAAGCCACCAATCGTTGTTAAAAGAGCTATCACCGCATCGAAATGATGGTAAACGCTGCCATTGCTTATATAAATAATGGTGCCGGTTTCTCCGGCATCAAACATCTTAAGCTGATTGCCTGCCGTAAAAAGCAGCTTTTCATCGCGGTCAATTTTCAGTAAAAAATGCACACTTTTACTGCAAACCACGCAATACCCGTCGAATATCACCAAACCTTTGCCCTCGGGAATCCGGGCAATTAAGGAATAAGGCAGGGTTTCAAAACGGGCATGGTTCATTCTTTTCATTTAAGCTGTAGCGGTCCTCTTCAAACAAAATAATTTTCGATTTGTTAGTTCAATCAATTTCAATATAGCATTTATATTGAGTATATTTGTATTTTTACATTCCAAATTAATTTTTTTTGACATGCCAATGAACGAACAGGTAATTACGATTAAGAACAACGTGCTTCAGGTACCCAATCAACCCACAATTCCTTTTATTGAAGGTGACGGCACCGGACCCGACATTTGGGCGGCATCGGTAAGAGTTTTTGATGCAGCCGTAGCCCGGGCCTATGGAAATGAACGCAAAATAATATGGAAAGAAGTGCTGGCTGGCGAAAAGGCATTTAAAGAAACCGGCAACTGGCTGCCCGAAGAAACGCTGGAGGATTTCAGAAAATATATCGTAGGCATTAAAGGCCCGCTTACCACGCCTGTGGGTGGAGGTATTCGTTCATTGAATGTGGCACTGCGACAACAACTTGACTTATACGTTTGTCTGAGGCCGGTTCGTTGGTTTAAAGGTGTACCGAGTCCGGTAAAAGATCCCTCAAAAGTTGATATGCACATTTTCCGTGAGAACACTGAGGACATTTATGCGGGAATTGAATACATGTACGGCAGCCCGGAAGCTGAAAAGATGCGTACTTTCCTTCAGGATGAGATGCAGGTAACCAAGATAAGGTTTCCGCACTCCAGTTCATTTGGCATAAAACCGGTTTCCAAAGAAGGATCGGAGCGGCTTATCCGTGCAGCACTTAAATATACCATCGACCGCAAGCTACCCTCGCTCACCCTGGTGCACAAGGGCAATATTATGAAGTTTACAGAGGGTGCATTTAAAAACTGGGGTTATGAGCTCGCCCGTCGGGAATTCGCCGAACAAACTTTTACCTGGGCCGAATACGATGAAATAGCCGAAGCAAAAGGGAAGCAAGCAGCCGATGCTGCCCAGGATGCTGCACTTAAAGCCGGAAAAGTGCTCGTTAAAGATGTGATTGCCGATGCATTCCTGCAGCAAATTCTCTTACGTCCGGCTGAATACTCGGTGATAGCTACCCTGAACCTGAACGGCGACTATATTTCAGATGCCCTGGCTGCCATAGTTGGAGGTATTGGCATAGCACCGGGCGCAAATATAAATTATGTTAGCGGTCATGCCATATTTGAGGCTACGCATGGTACCGCACCAAAATATGCCGGCCTGGACAAGGTAAATCCGGGGTCTGTAATACTTTCAGGTGCCATGATGCTGGAATACATGGGCTGGCAGCAAGCTGCCGATCTCATATATACTGCGATTGCAGAAACAATTCAGGCCGGAAAAGTTACTTATGATTTTCATCGGATGATGGAAAATGCCACCAAACTCAGTACTTCGGAATTTGCAACCGAAATGGTTAAAGTAATCAATGAAACTACAAATCAATAAATTATAAAACCTCCTCAAAACATGCACCAT
>JAQVEI010000308.1 GCA_028697695.1 Lentimicrobiaceae bacterium | reverse complement strand
TTGCTCGAATATCTGCAGTTAACAGATATTTATTTGTTTACCAGTCTGGATCCAAATCAGGCGGTTAGCGGTACTTTCGTTTACGCCATGAGTTGTGCATGCCCTATTATCTCTACGCCCATACCACATGCTGTAGAATTACTGGATGAAAAAACAGGACGCATTATTGAATTTCGCGATCATAAAAAGCTGGCCAGGTATATAAATCAACTTTTATTGAATGAACCACGGCGCCGCAGTATGAGCATCAATACCCTGCATAAATCGGTAGCTACTGCCTGGGAAAATTCAGCAGTGAAACATGCCTTGATGTTCAATCAAATGCTGGGCGACAAGGTGAAATTGTATTACGACCTGCCCCCCATTAAACTGGACCATCTGTTTAAAATGACGACAGACACCGGAATTATTCAGTTTTCAAAATTAAATCATCCGGATATTAAAAGCGGTTATACCCTCGATGATAATGCACGGGCTATGGTGGCTGCATGCATGTATTACAATTTAAAGGCCGATGCTAAAGTGCTGGAGCTGATAAGAAAATATCTGAACTTCATAGAATTTTGCCAGCAACCCGGGGGTGATTTTCTGAATTATGTCGATAAAGACCTTCAATTTACACCCCAAAACAAAGAGGTTAACCTCGAGGATTCAAATGGGCGCGCAATCTGGTCTCTTGGTTTTCTCACTTCAATGGGAAAAGTTTTACCTGAGGATATAATCCATCGTGCAGAGACCATCCTGGTGAAAAGCATGCAGTTTCTGGCTGATTTAAAATCTCCCAGAGCTATGGCATTTTCCATTAAAGGATTGTCTTATTATTTAAACTCCTTTAAATCGCCCGATGCAAGCGAATTGGTTCGCATTATGGCTGAGCGACTCGCCGGTTTATATCAGGCACATGCATCAGACAACTGGAAATGGTTTGAAAACATCATGACTTATGCCAACAGCATATTGCCGGAGGCAATGTTAATCGCATCGGGTGTTACAAACAATCGCGAATACCGGAACATAGCTATTGAATCATTCGACTTTTTACTGGATAAAACTTTTAATGAAAATGGTATTGAGGTAATCTCGAACCGGAGCTGGCTGAAGAAGGGCAGAAAGCCCGATAAATACGGCGAACAACCTATTGATGTCGCTTATACCGTATTTACCCTGGATAAGTTTTATGAGGTGACCCGGGATGAAGCATATTTAAAAAAGATGATTGTTGCCTTTAACTGGTTCTTAGGATTTAACCGGCTGCAGCACATCATTTACAATCCCAAAACCGGGGGCTGTTACGATGGTCTTGAAGAATCGAATGTTAACCTGAATCAGGGAGCAGAATCACTGGTGAGCTACCTCATGGCGCGTATGGTGATGGAAAACCATCTGGAGGAAATCTTCAGTGGTGATGTTTAAAGTTAATTATTAATGAGAGAGCAGCACCGTTTAAAAAGGCCATATTGAGTCGGTAATTTTAAACGGTGTTGTTTTTATATGTATATTTGTTGTTTAGCCGGTAAAATCCTTAACTCAAATATACTATGGAAAAAGATCAATCTACTGAAATTTTAAAGCAGGCCATTCTGATGGAGATGCGGGGAAAATCGTTTTACGAAACTGTAGCCTCCCAAACCCCACATGAAGAAGTAAAAAAGATATTTTCAATGATGGCCGGCGAAGAGCAGAGCCATATTGAATTCCTCTCGAAACAATTTTCGAGCTACAAGAGCGAAAAAAAGTTTGTTCCCATTGATTTTCCAACCGAAGAGGGCGTTGCAGAGTTGATATTGTCACCTGAAGTTAAGCAACAGATTTCTGCTGCCGGGTATGAAGCTGCTGCCATTTCTGCCGCCATCGACATGGAAACCAAAGCCATTGAAGTGTATTCAAAGCGGGCCAGTGAAGCCATTGACCCCAATGAAAAAAAGCTCTACCAATGGCTTGCCGACTGGGAAAAAGGGCATCATAAAATCCTGCATGAATTGAATGAAGAGCTCAAACAATCCATTTGGTTCGACAATCACTTCTGGCCATTCTGATTAAAGCTCATTGATTTGGTTGAATGGCCCACTTCATTTGTTTTTAGATTAAGAATGATTTCTATTCCGCCACCAATCAAAAAAGCTCCCGCAAACCCATAGCTTCCGGCGTACAATGCGCCGGAAGCCAATAGGAGGGTGAAAATCATCTGTTCCAAAGCAAGCCGTGGCATGCATGCTCTTTGGTTTAATTTAAGAACAGTCATCGGAGTAATGCCGTACTCATGAACAAGATATTTATCTGAACGTTGATCGGCATCGGCTTCCGTCCAGCCCTGAATTATTTTGCCCGGGATTACAATCTTAAACAGATAGAGATAGCCGCATTGCCTGCTTTGCAGGTAATGGCCCAGCTTATGCCTAAAAGTGCGAATCACTTCTGAGTGCTCATAGTTGAGGTTAAACTTTCCTAGTGGCGGCTCATCCCGTGTTTCAGCAAAAAGAAAATTCCCAAGCGCTATCCCCGGAGCATAATGTAATTTGCCGCTAATCATCAGGGTATCTTCAAACCGGTCGCAACTTCTTATTAAACCCATGGAGTTTAATATAACAGCATAGCTGTGGCCTGCTATTGTCTGAGGCTGTTGCCAGAAATTTCTGCTTATAAGCTGAAATATACTTGTAAAAAAAGGCTGCTCCTGTTCAATATAAAAGCTTGTATTAATTATCTTTAGTGATCGGTGCATCAACTCCCAGTTGCCTGAAAACAAACCCAATATGGTGGTGGACAGTATGCCAGTGAGTGAGAAGAACAACCATACACCAATGAGGGTAAGGCATAAACCGGGCAGCAGCAGATAGCAGGCAGATGAGAGCAATCCCGACAGTAATCCGGCAAGCAGGTACCGTGCAAGTACATTGTATGGATTTTCCGCTACCGCTACACTTCGCCCTAAACCAAGCCAGGAGAGACTAAATACCAGTATAAAGCCCATCAATATTAACATCCAGGGCGTGATGCTCACTTCATGTCCAACTAGTTTAAGCCATCTGATAAGTTCTTCATTCAATATACCATCCATTTCATGCTTAGTTTACTTTAAGACTGGCATGGCCTGCATATGAATAATAAAAGCCATTATACATCGCAACAGCGCCCACATTACCCCAGGTAAATTCTCCCGGGTTTATTACCCTGACCATATAATAAAAATGCATTGGGCCGGTGGTTTTTTTGCTGGCAAAAATATTTACGCGATCATCTCTAAAATCAAGATGGTCGGGAAGTGATTGTTGCCCCGCCCAACTTAGCTCACGTTCGGTGGTGAGACGCGGGTTTTCTGCCTCAAAGCAAGCCGGCAATAAATCGGTAATTATTATGTTGTCAATCAGGCTGTTGTCCGTAGTGTTGAGCGTGATTTTAACCACAAGCAGTTCATTTGTCTTTATATTGTTTTTGTTAACGGGAGTACCGTTGCGGTTTAACAATTCACGTCTTACTTTCAGTATCTGGTCTTGCTGAGCGTTGATTCCCGATTTAGGTATGCCTTCAGCTTCAATATAGTAATAGAGTGAACCTTCTCCCTTTGCTGATAGAGTTATCTCTGAACTTGCTGTCTTAAAGCGGGTATCCTTATTTTTATAAGTGGCAATTGTCTTGTTGCCATCAGATGCGGTAACCGTTAAGTTTCCGGGTTTGAGGCCTGCCGACATCTTGCCAAAGGCCAGTAGGGTAAAGACATTTTCCTGAGTCGACATCCACGTGGCCCTTTCACTCATTTCGGCCAATTGTTTGGCCATCAATGGTATCCTATTGTCGTTGGGATTGGCTGACACCAGAGTATATAGCGAAATGGCATGGTCACGTATGGGTGAACTGTAACTGCCTCCGGTCATTCGGCTGGCTTCGCCCGGAGCTTTCTCCACATACGCTGTAATTTTTTGTGCACCGTCGGCATCCCCAATCAGATAATAGGCAGCAGCAAGCATAAAACGGCTGTGTGTTGTAAGTTGGTCAAGCCGGGCCTTATAGTAGTTCATGGTAGGCAGATGCTGTTTGCCGTTTAAAGCCAACACGTAAAGGGAATAAAATATTTCACGTTGCGGGTTGCTTACTGCCTGCCATTG
>JAQVEI010000307.1 GCA_028697695.1 Lentimicrobiaceae bacterium | reverse complement strand
CGATCTCCTTGTGTCCGGTGATACCCGTCGCTTATCCATTTGCTTCACTGTCCGGTATTTCTCTTAGCCGGGTTCATCTGAATCTTTACAGAGCCGGCAAATGGATTCGTGATTATAAGGGAGATATGGCTTTCACCCATACGGGAATTACCGGGCCCGCAATTCTTGACTTTTCGCGTTACATCCATCCCGGTGACATCTTAAAAATAAACCTGACCGGCATATCAGCAGAAGAAATGGAACAACGCTTTATAAAACAAAGTCAGGCGGGCGGTACTACCCTGCTTTCATTTCTACGCAACCAGTCTGTTGTAAAAAATCTGGCCATAGCCCTATTGGAGAACCTTCAACTTTCCCGCGATAAGCCACTGTCAGAGGTGTCAGCGAAACACCGGAGACAACTGATACAATCATGCTGCGCTTTCCCTTTTGAAGTTAATGAACTGGCTGGTTTTAAAAAAGCCATGGCTACCGCCGGAGGTGTTTCACTCAATGAAATTAACCCCTTAACGATGGAATCCCGGCTCGTAAAGAACCTTTATTTTACGGGAGAAGTATTGGATATAGACGGAGATACGGGTGGTTACAATATTCAGGCAGCTTTTTCAACCGCCTGGCTTGCCGCACAAAATATCAATATGCCTGGGAAGCTAAATCTATAGATAGCTCTTTATAGATCAATCGATGCCGGCAAAATGTTTCATAAACTGCACCCTTTCGTAAGCAGCAGGGTTATCAGATTTTTTAAGGCTCATTCTGCCATTAAAGTCAGCAATTTTGTCAAATCCATGCTTTTCCATCCATCGCTTCAATTCCAGGTTAATGACATCAATTTGCCCGAAGCCCTCCTTATACAAAGTAGAAGCTATCTGCACTGCTTTGGCACCAGCAAGAAGCTGTTTGATGAGTCCACTGCCATCATGCACACCCGTGGATGCACATATATCACAGTAAACCCGGTCGCTCAACATAGCCACCCAACGCAAAGGCAGCGCGATTTCATCGGGAGTACTGAACACGTGTGAAGAAACCACCTTCATGGTATCAATATTGATGTCTGGAGAATAAAACCGGTTAAAGAGGACGATACTTTTTGCTCCCGCCCATGACAGTTTCACCATCATTTTGGCCAGGCCAGAAAAGTAATAACTTACTTTTAATGCTATTGGAATTTTTACCTCTTTTTTTACTTCATCCAGTATGTTGAAATAAAGCTGCTCATTTTCTTCACCATCATGTCCCGAATCACTGGGCAAAATAAAGACATTCAACTCCAGGGCATCAGCACCGGCTTCTTCAATTTTACGCGCAAAAGCTGTCCATTCGTCTGCACTAATACAATTGATGCTTGCAATAATAGGAATATCAACCTTTTGCTTAGCTTTTCTGATAAGTTCGAGGTATTCGTTTAAATGATGCTGACGGCTATAATTGCTGATATAATCCTCGGCCTCGGGGTAGTAGTTGCCGGGTATATCGTGCGAGGCCGTATGTGATATTTCCAACTGTATCTGCTCCTCAAACAAGGATTTGAGTACCACAGCTCCGGCACCACGGTGAGCAAACTCTTCAATATTTTTCAATGAATTGGTTAAACCGGAACTACCAACGATTAATGGACTTCGCAGTTCAAGCCCCATGTACTTTGTTTCAATACTCACCATCGCGCTTCAGTTGTTCGTTTGGAATATGATTATTCGTTTAAGGATACACAAATTTAAGCATAGATTTTTAAACTCCAATTCCAAAAACGCTTAAAATTTAAATAATTCATTTTACGGCTCCGATAAAAAATTTCGCAGCCTAAACAGATTCGACTACAATAACTGAAGGTCACATCGCAATACTCAGCTTGCGAAACAATGTATCATCCTGAATGCTTTTAATGGCTTGCATCAGCTCATTATCAATCGGACTAATCACTTCAAAATAAGCACTTACGTCAAATATATTTCTTGCGATAAGCCCTTTCATTATCATTTTTATCTCGTCACCGGAGCGTTCAATTCCTTCTTCGTCACGCGGCACTTCCTTTGCTTCTGCAAATGCTATAAAATCTTCAAATATTTCATCGTTAATTTGAAAATTCTCCTTAAACAGTCCAACAGAGGGATACTTGCGTTTTAGCTCAGACCGGTGTTTATCCAGATAATCGATGGTATATTCATTAAGCAGCCCCTTACGTGACAGATCAATGTAATACTTTGAGTTACGGGTTGTATCGATAGGAATAAACACATCCGGCATAATGCCACCACCTCCATACACGACGCGTCTGGAAGGGGTGTAATATTTTATCGAATCAGGGAACTTAATGCTGTCGGCTGAAACAAATTCACCATGTTTAAAGCGATTCATGAGGTCTGCATAGTAATCTTCAGTACCATTATCGTAAGGTTTTTGAATGCATCTGCCACTTGGGGTATAATACCGTGCGGTAGTTAGTCTTACAACGCTGCTATCCGGCAAATTGAACGGCCGCTGTACCAAACCCTTTCCAAATGAGCGTCGTCCAATGATAAGACCCCGGTCCCAATCCTGGATTGCACCGGCCACAATTTCACTGGCAGAAGCACTGCCTTCGTTTACCATCACAACAATTCGTCCCTGTTTAAATGAGCCCCTGGAAGTGGATTTGAAATTGGTGCGTGGGCTACGCATGCCTTCAGTGTAAACAATGAGCTTGTCGTTATCCAGAAATTCATCCGATAAATCTATGGCTACATCCAGGTAACCACCGGAATTATTGCGCAGGTCAAGAATAAGATCGCGCATTCCATTTTTCTTTAAGGTTTGGATTGACTGTTTTACCTCCGTAAGCGATGTTCTCGCAAAACGGGTAAGTTTAATGTAGCCGATGGTGTCACCAACCATATAGGTGGCGTCCACGCTGTTTATCGGAATTTTATCACGAACGATGGTGTATTCAATTAAACCTTTTCTTCCTTTGCGTTGGATACCCACAGTTACTTTAGAGTTTTTTGGTCCACGCAATTTTTCCATTACATAATTATTTGAAACCTTCTTTCCGGTAGCGTCTTCTCCATCAATGGTAATAATTTTATCACCGGCCAGTATGCCCAGCTTGTCGGAAGGCCCACCGGGAACAGCCGCTACAACCAGGATGGTATCATGATACAATTGGAACTGAATACCAACTCCTTCAAAATTGCCCTGCAATGGTTCATTGGCTTTAAGAACGTCCTCTTTTGAAAGATACATGGAATGAGGGTCAAGTTCTTTTAACATAGCTACTATTGCATCTTCTGTCAAGCTTGCGCTATTGGCAGAATCCACATAATAATAGTTGATTATCTCGAGCATAGCAGCGAACTTTTGTATGGTAGCTCTGGGGTTTTCACGTACCAACTGGGCATTACTTCTGAAAGGGGTCATTACCATGAACGCTATCAGCATATGAAAAAACAGTGCTCTAAAAGTTATCCGTGAATATAAGTAGTTTTTCATCTTTACAGCATTTAACAAAAGTGACAAATTTAATGAATAAAACACCAGCATAACCAATGAAACATGTGTGTTAGCTGGAGTTTAACATTCTTTAAGACGAAACTCAGCGTTTTTTAAGCCAATCAAAATTAAAAAATCCTCTCTTTTCCTGTTCAACTTCCGGCACACTGTCTATGGGCGAGGCTACGTAAGCCGTGGCAGGACCCCTTAGCTCAACATGTGGTTGCAATTTCTCTGCTTCCTCGGGGCTAATCCAGCCTTTTGACAACATTTTGGAAGAGATAAGCGAATAGTAATTTTCAAGATAAGGTTGTAATTTTCCCTCCCTTGTAAATGAGTATCTAAAAGCCTTTGGCCTGGGCACAATGCTTGCCAGAAAGATACTCTCGGCAAGGGAAAGATTTTTAGTTTCCTTATTAAAATAGTATCGGGCAGCCTCCGCGACCCCATAAACGCCCGGACCGGTTTCAATAACGTTAAAATAAACCTCAAGCATGCGATCCTTACTTACCAGTCGTTCGTGTTCAATAATCCAGGTAATCAGCATTTCTTCAAGCTTGCGGGTAATGGTCTTGTTCCGGTTTAGGAAAACATTTTTAACCAGTTGCATGCTTATGGTGCTTCCACCCCTTGCAAAAC
>JAQVEI010000306.1 GCA_028697695.1 Lentimicrobiaceae bacterium | reverse complement strand
GAGGCTTCCAGCACCTTATCCCATTTTTTATACCACTCTAAATTTTCAGATTCTTTTGCCCAAAAGGCTTCAGGGTTGGCTATGGATGCTGCATACAGCGATTCGTAGTCTTTTATAATCGCTTGTTCTGTAACCTCTCTCGAAGGTTCATAAACTGTTTTCAGGTTGTTCGTTGGCTTTTCCATATTTTCAAATTTTAAATTAAACATATAGAACGGGAGAGTTGTTCGCAAACTTCTGACGAAGTCTGGGGTGTTTGAGCAGCCTCTTAGTGAATTCCAGGTATTCAGTACTCAACCGTGAATCAGCCGGCAAGGCTTAATATCCTATTGCAAACCGGCGGGCTACCATCGGGAGTTTACCTCTGTCGAATTGAAGAATCTGTTGCAGTAGCTTCAGGTAGGCTGGTGATTCTGAATGAATAATCATGGATTAAATAGACTCGGTTTTTGATTTTCATCGCGTCAGCGTATGTGAAGTCTGCATGAGCAAAGCGCTTAAACTTTCATCAAGTTTACATGCTTGAACTTTTTATTGAATTAAACTTTGGAATCGGGGGCATGTGCCATTCCCTGCTTAGGCAGCACATCAGGCAGATGAAAACGTGCAACTCCGATTCGGCTATCGGCCATGCCGTAATAGATGTCGAAACGTTCAGGTTTACCCAAATCTTTACGTTGGTCGATGCCCGTTGGAAACACTACATTGGCTACTGTTCCCGTGCGTTCTTCTTTTAGTTCAGGTTTCAATACAGGTTCTACTGAACGATAATGAATGTGTTGGGGATGATTTTTGGAAAGCATCATTACACCTGCTGAATAACAGAGGAATTCTTCTTTCTTTTTGGGTTTCTCCACTTCGTTCACTCCATGGTAAAAAGTCAGCCATCCATGTTGAGTAAGCACTGGGGGCGTACCGCCACCAATTTTCAGACGCTCCCAGGGTGAGACCGGTGTGGCAATTCTGTGATGGGAATTAAAGGGTGCAATATTGACAGGTTCTATTTCGCCATCCGGTATGGGACAATAGGAAATCCATATACTTTCATGGTCAATATCCACCATCCTCGATTTGGATTGAAAGAAAGTTTCTTCGGGTCTTGTGCCCTGAAAAAGAGGCCGGTGCAGCAAAGCCATCTGCATTTTGCCGTTGTGATTGGGTATGGCCCGCGGGAAAAGAATCGCATCCTTATTGTCAACGTATGCAAAGTCAATGCCCTCAAACGATTCGAACCTGGCCAGACCAAGACGTTTCCATTTAAATAGGTCACTTGATATAGCAAATGCTATACGTGGCCCTTTTGGAGAAAATGCAGTATAGCTCATAATGTATCGTTTGAGGGGTTCAAAGAAGGTTATTCGTGCATCTTCGCATCCGCCACTACCATCCGATCGAATCTCATATTCTGCTTCGGGTTCCAGTGCTATACCAAGTCTTTCTACACCCACCGGGTCTCCATTCTTTTCAAACTTAACCCTTGCAATACCAATGCGCGAATAATTGTTCTTTGCAACCATTCTGGGAAACAGGTAAAGATTTCCGTCAGGTCCTCTCGCGGCAGCCGGATTTAACACGCCTTCCACCTCCATTGCATTACCCGGTTCAGGTTCCATAATCTGGCCTATTCTCTGTAACTTTAAACTGCTCATGGGGCTTTCTATTGGTTAATTTTTATTTTTTGATAATCCGTCTCTGCATGCGAGTAGGGTTTCAATCACCCTTTTGGTTTCTTCCTGGTCGCGTACTTTTATGGATAAAACCCCTGCTTCTTTGGCGGGATAATCGTTTCCACCCGGGAAAATAGCATCGCCGATAAAGATCATTTCATCCAATGAAATGCCGACCTTCTCGTGCAGTTTATGTATTCCATATGCCTTATCGATGTCTGGTTTTGTAATGTCAATTGAGGTAGTACCACCCAAACGGACAGAAAATTCAGGAAGGCTCTTTTTCAGGATGGCCTGAATCTGTTTCCTTTTCCTGAAATCAGGGTCCCATTTTTTCTTTTCTTGGGAGCCTTTTGACCCAGAGCGGAAAAGGTGATTTGACTTCCACGGTCCTCAATGGTCTCGCCCCATACTTTTTGTTCATTGTATCCGGCCTGGTTTACGGCTTTCTCCAGTGAGGCGGTAATTTTATCTTTCTCTTTTGAGGTAAGGTCTTCGGAATAGAGTTTTTCCCATCCTCCTTTGTATTGATAAAACTGTGTACCGCAGGTAGGTAGCAGGAAAAGGTTTTTAAAATCTGATGTGTTGGGCAGGTTAGAGAGCAATTGTTTCTGAAATTGAGTCCAGCCACCACCAGAAATTATGGATACATTCACAACCTCCACGAGTTTTTGCAGCAACTGCCCCATTTCATCATCGAGGGCAGATTTACTTTCGGCCAATGTGCCATCCAAATCGAAGACAATTAATTTTTTCATCTTTTTGTATTTTAGTTTCACTTTGCTTCCGGGATGGCAATTTCAAGTAAGGTTATTGCACCATCGGGATGAAAAAAGCATACGCCCGATTCAGCCGGTAACAACCATACCTCGCCGCCTTTTATGCTGTAATCTCTTTCATGATTTAACAGCCTGCCGGCCCCCTCAATGCAGACCAACACGCGGGGCTCATTAATGGCCCCGGGTGAAAACCGCGTTTTTGCATGGATACGCCACAGTTTAAAATATTGGCTATCTAAAACGAGTTCCCGGTTTAATTCGGATGTACTGCTTTTTTCCGGCACTAAGGGCTTTACTATGCCCTGGTCATAATCAATACATTTAAGTGCCTGTTCAATTTGAAGTGGACGCGGTTTCCCGGTTTTAGCATCCACATGATTCCAGTCATACAGCCTGAAGGTTACATCGCTGTTTCTCTGTATCTCAAAAACCACAACTCCTCTGCCCAGGGTATGAACGGTTCCGGACGGAATCAGGACAGCATCACCGGTATTGGGGTGGAAAGAGGCAAGATGTTTTTCTACGGTTCCTTCAGCAATGGATTCCTGCAAATTTGTAGCAGTAGTTCCGGGATTTAAACCGGCATATATCAAACTTCCGGCAGATGAGTTCAATACCACCCAGGCTTCTGTTTTGCCGTTTTCGCCTGCTGGTAACAGCTCCTTGTGTGCATCAGAAGGATGAACCTGCACCGAAAGCATTTTTTGTGCATCAAGGAATTTAAGCAACAGGGGAAATTTATCAAATTGTCCGGCAAACTTTCCCATCAACTGTTCGGGGAATTTATCTATGAGTTGGCGAATGGACCATCCTGTAAAGGAACCGTTTGCTACTTTGCTTGTGTGGTCTTGTCTGTCGCTAAGCAGCCAGGCTTCGCCAATCGGGTCATTGCCAGGCAATTCAGCATGCATAATTTCTGACAGATTTCGTCCGCCCCACAGTCGATACTCAAATATCGGCACGAATTGCAGCGGATAAAGCGTGTGTTTATCCATGGTTTTCAAATTACTGGTTTAGCTCTAATTTCTTTCCATAGCTTCAGTGTATTGTCCTTTACATGCAGCGCGGTTGCAGTCTGCACGATGTAACAGTGCCTGCTGAGCCTCCGGTACATGCCCGCTTTTGCCTTGCCAGATATCCATGGCCGGCTGCTGAATAGCTCTTGCGTAGGAGAAGGAGAGAGCCCAGGGTATTGAATCATGAAACTGTTTATTCATCGCGCTTAAGCGGGCTGAGGCAAGCCGGGCCGACTGTCCGCCCGATAGAAAAGCAATTCCGGGAACAGCAGCAGGTACCGCTCGCAGCAGGCACTTAACCGTAAGGTTTGCCACCTCTTCAGCTGTTGCCTGAGTGGAACTGTTAAGTCCGGGAACCACCATGTTGGGCTTCAATATGATGCCTTCCGGCAATACATCCTGGGTATAAAGCTGCTCAAAAACTGTAAGCAAAACGCGGAAAGTCACATCATAGCATTGCTGAATTGAATGACTGCCATCCATAAGTACCTCCGGCTCAATGATGGGAACCATTCCCACTTGATGACACAAGGCCGCATAGCGGGCCAGGCTGTGGGCGTTGGCCTGAATGCAGGCCGCAGTTGGTATTTTCTCACCAATAGTGATCACTGCGCGCCATTTGGCAAACCTAAGCTCCATCTTTGCATAG
>JAQVEI010000305.1 GCA_028697695.1 Lentimicrobiaceae bacterium | reverse complement strand
ATGGAAAAGGTTCCGGGCTGCCTGTGATGAGTTTTTTAAGGCAAAGAATGAATATTTTAGCAATATTCAGAGTCATGAAGAGCAAAATCTTAAACTGAAACTTGATCTGATTGAACAGGTTAAGGCGTTTGAAGTTGGCAACGACCGTAATGAAGCGGTGGAAAACCTGAAAAGTTTTCAGCGTCAGTGGATGGATATTGGCTTTGTACCTATAAAAGAAAAAGATAAACTGCAAGCTGAGTTCAGATCAGTGGTCAATAAGCATTTTGAAAAGCTTAAAATGGATTCTATGGCATCAGGCGCCAGTAATTATCGCAGCCGTATCGAACGACTGACAAAAGATTCACCTGATGCCGGCAGGGTAATCAGTAAAGAGCGGGGTTCTCTGCAAAGTAAAATACAACGTTTGCAGGAGGATATAAAATTATGGGAAAATAATATTGGTTATTTTGCCGAATCTAAAACGGCCATGTTGTATAAACAGGAGTTTGAGAAAAAAATAGATCAGGCTAAAGAAGAGCTGAAAATGCTTGAAGTGAAAATGAAAGCCCTGCGTGAAGCCGGGAATTAACAGAAACAAAAACTGCCGGACATCCGGCAGTTTTTGTTTGAAGTACTCAATGTTTTTTATTACTTTCGCCCTATGGCTGGAAATACTTTTGGACATTTGCTTCGACTTACCACCTTTGGTGAATCTCATGGCAGCATGATAGGTGGTGTTTTGGATGGTTTCCCTTCAGGCTTGACCATAGATTTGGAAGCTCTCCAACTGGAAATGGAAAGAAGACGTCCGGGTAAGGGAGATTACGCTTCTCCCCGTAACGAAAGCGATATTCCTGAATTTGTTTCAGGCTTGTTTGAAGGCAAAACTACCGGGGCTCCATTGACTTTTATAATTCCCAATAAACAGCATAGAAGTGTGGATTACGATTCAGTTAAAAACTTGTATCGCCCATCACATGCCGCTTATTCCTGGGAAGCAAAATATGGACATTATGATTATCGGGGCGGTGGCAGAGCCTCTGCACGTGAAACCGCTGTAAGAGTGGCTGCCGGAGCGCTCTGTAAGCAATTGTTGTTGTTAAATAATGTTTCTGTAGTTGGATACACTGCATGCATCGGGAAGGTCAAAGCGAATGTTGATCTACTTACTATTGACAAGTCTGATGTTTTACGTTCAGAGCTTTACTGCCCGGATCCAATAGCTGAAAAAATGATGCTGCAAGAGTTGAGGGCAGTTAAAGAAGCTGGTGATTCTGCCGGCGGGATTGTGGAAACTGTCATCAGGGGCTTGCCGGCCGGGCTGGGGGAGCCGGTGTTCGATAAGCTCCAGGCCGATTTGGCCAAAGCCATGTTGAGTATAAATGCAGCCAAAGGCTTCAGCTATGGCGAAGGATTTGGTGCTGCCCAACTCTATGGTTCGCAGCATAACGATCCCTTCGAATATACAGGCAGCAAAGTAAAGCCGCTATCCAATCATGCGGGAGGAATTTTAGGCGGCATATCTACCGGTGAACCGCTATGGTTCTCAGTGGCTTTTAAGCCGGTATCGAGTATAAAAAGTACTCAAAAGACCGTGGATAAACAGGGTAATCCGGTAAACCTCACCATTGAAGGACGGCATGATGTTACCATAGTACCCCGGGCTGTGGCAGTGGTAGAAGCTATGGCTGCCCTTGTTATAGCTGACCACATGTTATTGTCCGGTAAGATTAATCACAGATTGGATTAGCCTTTTTTGTATATTTAGTGCCATCGCTGCAGATATGCATAAAGTCTTCGTTTCGAAATTACCAAATAGTGTATGAGGTTGCCTGCATGTATTTGATTTTCATGCTTAAATTTAAAACCAATTCATACAGATGGTGTTAATGTTGGCAGACTGCTTGTGATGCTTTGTAATCACCAGAAAATTATATAGGTAAGAATTCATATTTTTACATAAAACCTGAAGAAAACCAATCGTTATATGAAAAAAGCACTCAAAATTTTTTTTATCGTTGTCGCCGTTATTCTGGCGCTGATGATCATTCTACCCTTTGCTTTCAAGGGAAAAATTGTCGAAGCCGTAAAGCGTGAAGCCAACAACAACCTCAACGCGCGTCTTGATTTTAGCAAAGTAAGTCTCTCACTTTTTAGGAGTTTTCCTAATGTCAGCGTTGGTATTCAAGACCTGAGTCTTACAGGTATTGATGATTTCGAACAGGATACACTCATTTTTACGGAATCATTCCGCCTTACCATTGATATTATGAGTGTATTCAAGGGAAGCGACTATAAAGTAAGAGAGGTGATTTTGCAGCAGCCATCCGTTTTGCTTAAAGTATTGGCCGATGGACGTGCCAACTGGGACATTGTGAAACCTTCGGCTGATACCGTGCCTTCGGCAGAAGATGAGCCATCCACCATGAAAATTGCACTAAAAAAAGTTCTGATAAACGATGGCACTTTAATTTATGAGGATATTACCATGCCTGTAAAGGTAATTGCCAACAATGTTGACTTAAAGCTTAGCGGTGATTTCACCCAGGACTATACAGATTTGGATACCAGGCTTAAAATGAAGTATCTGACAGTAGATTATGATGGCATTCGCTATTTAAATAAATCTCAAGCTGAATTAATGGCATTGCTCCAGGTTGATTTCAACGCGATGAAATTTACTTTTTCCGAAGCCGAAGCCAAAGTGAATGCTCTTAAACTTTTGTTTGATGGGTTTTTCGCCATGCCTGAAAGTGGCTATGACATGGATATTGCTTTTCGTGCACCGGAAAATGATTTTAAAAACTTTTTATCGCTGGTTCCAGCCGTTTATACCAAGGACTTTGAATCTGTACAAGCTTCGGGTAAGGTTACTTTTAAAGGCTATGTCAGGGGACATTATGATGATAATTCGATGCCTGCCTACGCGTTGGACCTTTTGATTGATAATGGAATGTTTCGTTATCCTGATTTGCCGGAGTCCGTTAAAAATATTCACGTACAGGCGGCCATTCTAAGTGAGGGGCCGGATGTGGATAATACCACCATTGATGTACGACAAATTCATCTTGAGGTTGCATCCAATCCTATTGATGGACGCTTGTATGTTTCAACTCCAGTTAGTGATCCACAGGTTGATATGGCCTTTAACGGGGTACTTAATTTAAATGATGTGCAGAAATTCTACCCTCTGGAAGACGGAGACGAATTGGCTGGTGTTTTGAAATTTGATGTGGCGGCCAAAGGACGCATGTCGGCTATCGACCAGCAGCGCTATGAGGATTTTGATGCTTCGGGTAATGTTCAGGCAAACGACATAGCATACAAAACTACCTCTTTCCCCGAAGGTATCCACGTGGCTGAAGCTTCAATGGATATAAGTCCGCAGCAAGCCTCATTGACCATAAACAACGCCCTATATGGCCGGAATGATTTTTCGGTTAAGGGAAGTATTCGCAATATTCTGGGCTATATTGTGAATAAAGGGGAGCTGAAAGGGGAGGTAGATTTAATCTCTTCCTATTTGAATATCAATGATTTTATGACAGAATCTGAAACTACTGCTACTGCGGCGGATACCGTTAGCATGGGTATAATAGAAGTACCTGATAAAATTGATATTTCACTTCGGGCAACTGCCGCTGAGGTAATTTATGACAAGCTGAAGCTGAATCAGGTTAAAGGGCTGTTAAGGATAAAAGATAAGAAGATTACCCTCGATAATCTAAGCATGAATACCCTTGGCGGAAGTATGGCTGTATCGGGGAGTTATGCTGTACCCAAGCCGCAGCAGCCTGATATCGATTTGAATGTGGCGGTAAATGCAGTGCAGGCCCGTGAAATTGCCGAAGCACTCAATACCGTTCAAATGTTGGCCCCCATTGCCCATAAAACAGAAGGTGTAATCAGTGTAAACTTCAATATAAAGTCATTGCTGGGCGCTGACATGATGCCGGTTTATCCAACCTTAAACGGTGATGGCCGGCTTACCTCGCCTGAACTTGCTTTTACCGGCGTGAATACCCTCAATAAAATTGCGGATGTATTGAAAATTAAGGAATTAAAAGATTGGTCTATTGACAAGATAAACCTTTCATTCGAAATACTTGATGGAAAAGTATTTGTTAAAC
>JAQVEI010000304.1 GCA_028697695.1 Lentimicrobiaceae bacterium | reverse complement strand
TCACCTATCGCTATCACAATAAAAAACAAATGGGAGATACCGAAGCGAGTTACAAAGAGCTGGCCCTTCTCTCGAAACTCGATGGAGTCCTTATTAAAGGGGCTACAGCAGAAATTTACAATAAAACAAATACGGATCACTATATCGAGTTCAATGCAAGTGTTCCATATTGGGCAGGAGATCTTCAATCTCTGATAGATCTTGTTCGAGAAACCAGCTTTAAGGAAACTGAAGTTATAGTTGATTTCGGTTATAAAGAGCTGATGTTCTTGACCGGTGAGCTATTCACTCAATGGCTTGATATGAATAAATTTGATCTGAACAATCTTATAAAGAGTGGGGAAATCATACAATGAGCAACACATATTATGGATTTGGCTATGATCCAAAGGAAAGCGAAAATCACTTCTATGTGGTTGTCCATAAAGAGGCAACAGCAGAAGTTGAGATTTACGAACGCTTCCATTGGGATACAGACGAACAAAAAATAACCAGTAAGGACATCCTTAAACTACGGATGTCACGATATAAATGGTCAAAGCTTTCAAATGATGTTGCAGCTGAGTTCAATGCAAGGCTGAAGGCCGACAAAAAGCCGACAGGCAGATTTATTGTTGGTGAAACACCTGTAGAAAAACTATTTGGGAAAGAATTACTGGTCTTGCTTTGGGGTGTTGAAAACAATGATCCGGCTGGAATTCCAACTGCCATTCGCAACTGGAAGGGGCTTCAGCCTGAAGAACGCTGGTGGCTATATACCATGACAAATGCAAGCACTGGAAAGATCAATGATAAACGCGGATGGCGCATGGCTTTGCGTTATGCATTATGTGAGAACCCGGTAGATGAATCAAATCAGATCTCATTATTTACTGATTTGATAGGAGGAGAATAACATTGGACAATCAGATTTCATTTATAGAAAAGCAGTTTCCAGTGAGTAAAATCAGTAAAGAGAGTTATAAAGAAAGAAAAGCTAATAATGGTCAAACTTTAACTGGTCTCGGAAAGTGGTGGGGGCGAAAACCTCTAATTCTCGTTAGAGCTGCAATTTTGGGTTGCCTTATGCCTTGCAGTGATAATCCTAAGGCTGATATGGATATTTTTCTTAAAATTTTATCGATGGATAATGATGGACTTTTAGATCGAAAACAAAAACCTTTGTCTGCTAAGGAACTATATGAGATTGCTCAGAGCAACAAACATTTTAGACAATATTTAAATGAATGGTTTGAAGTTAATGGAGATAAAGTCAAAATCCGCAGTGGAATAGATAAAAATGACATAGAAGTTCGCTTATTCAAAACGCTAGGTTATGACGAAAAACTGAAGTATTGCGTACGTCCCGAACAACTTCCGAATTTACGCAAGGACAGTTGGAATGCAATCAATCATCATCTTGGAACAAGTGCTAAATCATTAAATGAATTGGTTGAACAACTTTCAATGCAAAGATATGGTCGACTAATTACTATTGGTGACTGTTTTTCAGGAGGTGGAAGCATTCCTTTCGAGGCTGCTAGAATTGGGGCAAAGGCTTACGGAAGTGATTTAAATCCAATTGCTGGCTTACTGACTTGGTCAAATATAAATATTTTGGGGGCTGGCAAAAAGGAAATTAATGAAATAAAAGTATTTCAAAAAAATGTATTTGATGCTGTTGATAGGGAAATTACAGAACTCGGCATCGAACATAATGAAAATGGAGACCGTGCAGTTAGTTATATTTATTGCGTTGAAGCGAAGTGCCCTGAATGCGGAATAAAAGTTCCTCTCGCACCGTCATGGGTTATTGGCAAAGGTACAAAGACCATTGCCATTCTAAATAAAAATGGCAATAGATATGACATAGATGTAAAAATGGGTGCATCTGAGAAAGAACTTAAAATTGCAGAAGAAGGTACTGTCAAAAGCAAGGGCTTACTTTGCCCTAATTGTAATAAAACAACTCCAATCACAATATTACGTAAAGACAGAATTGACACTAATGGAACGACAGTATATGGCTTAAGGCAATGGGAAAAAACAGAATTCGAATTTAAAAGCGATGATATTTTAAGCGAACGCTTATACGCTATTAAATACGAAACCAAGGATGGTAAAAGATACTATCGCGCTCCAAATGAGCGGGATTTAGCAAATGAATCCAAGGTGGCTGAGATTGTATCTAAAAATATTGAAAATTGGCAAGAGCAAGGTTTGATACCAAGCATGGTAATTGAAAATGGATTTAATACAGATCAAATTGTTCGTGAACGAGGATGGTCTCACTGGAATCACCTATTTAATGCAAGGCAGTTGTTTTTGCAACAGTTGTTTTTATCTACAATAAAGCAACAAGCAAATGGAATAAAAGAAATTGCCGTCGGACTTTTGGGTTTGAATAAAATATGTGACTATAATTCAAGGTTAAGTTCATGGAACGGAAGTGCAGCAAACGAAAAAGTTGAACATACCTTTTATAACCAGTCTCTTAACACTATGTTTGTTTTTGGAAGTAGAGGATTATATTCAACTAGTACTTGTTGGTTTTTCAATATAAACCCTTATTATGTTAAAAACAGCTCGGAAATTAGTTTAGCTGATGCCCGTGACGTTGATCACAAATGTGATTATTGGGTTACTGATCCTCCATATGCGGATGCAATAAATTACCATGAGCTATCAGAATTCTTTTTAGCATGGGATAAACGATTGTTGCAAGAAGCTTTCCCGGATTGGTATACAGATTCAAAACGTATTTTGGCGGTTCGAGGTGATGAGCATTTCTCTCACACAATGATAGAAATATATTCTAATTTAGCTTATCATATGCCTGATGATGGTATGCAAGTGGTTATGTTCACACATAGCGATCCAGCAGTGTGGGCGCAGCTTGCGTTGATTATGTGGAAATCCGGCCTAAGAGTTACTTCTGCCTGGAATATTGCAACTGAAACTGATGCGTCAGGTCTCAAAGATGGCAACTATGTTAAAGGAACCGTCCTCTTAGTGTTGCGTAAACAAACTGGTGAAGAGATGGCATTTCTTGATGAGATAAATTCAGATATTCGTACAGAGGTTAGGAAGCAAATCGCTAATATGTTGGAACTTGAGAATAAAGAGGAACCTAACTTTTCTGATCCAGACTTTGTTCTTGCAGCATATGCGGCCTCACTTAAAGTTTTGACCTCATATAAGACTATTGAAGATCTAGATCTTGATTATGAACTCAATTTGGCGATTTATAACCCTTCGCAAAGTAGTGTTGTTAAGATCATTGAGACAGCTAAAAAAATTGCTTACGATTGCGTCATTCCCCTGGATTTCGAAAGCTATTTATGGAAAGATCTTTCAAATGCCGAAAAATTCTATATTAAAGGTCTCGAAAGTGAAAAACACGGCAATTATCAAATTAGTACCTATCAGGAATTCGCCCGAGGATTCAATATTGGCGGGTATAGCCAAATGATGGCTAGTGAAAGGGCAAATACTGCAAGACTTAAGACACCTGTCGAAATGGCTGGAAGAACAATTAATGAAGTTCCAGATTTCGAAAACTCCCTGCTTAGAACAGTATTTATGGGAATATATACAGGGATTAAAGATGATGAAAATCCGTCAAGAGCGCTAGGCTATATAAAAAATGAGTTGCCGAATTATTGGGATAAGCGCGACATGATCAAACAGCTGCTTAGTTTCATCAAAGATACCAAGGACATAGATAACATGACTCCGCATTGGGAGAAAAGCGCAACTATGGCTGATTTGTTGCATTCACTTGTTACCAACGACAGTGTATAAAGGGGGAATATTCTATGAATCGCTATTCTTCAAGGAGATATAAACTAGATAAACAGTTTCTGAATGAAAAACTAAAAAATGCTGTATCTTACGATAGGATTGCCGGTTATTTTTGTTCCTCCATTCTTGAAGTTGCTGGAGAAAGCATTGAAAACATAGAAGGCAAAGTCCGAGTTATTTGTAATTCCAGTCTTTTGCCAGAAGACGTTGCAGTGGCTAACTATGCGCAGAAGATGAAACAGGAATGGTGTGAATTTTCTCCTGAAGAAAAATATACTTCTCCAGAAAGCAGCTGCCGTCTTTCTACTCTTTATCGCCTATTGAGCGATGGGAAGCTTGAAAT
>JAQVEI010000303.1 GCA_028697695.1 Lentimicrobiaceae bacterium | reverse complement strand
AGGGAGTTTACATGTCTGGAGGAGTTGCTTGTCCGGAAAAAGTATCTGGAAGTATCTCCTGTTTGCAATGTAGAAAGCGAAATACGGCTCCCATCATTGTCAAAATGCATATCACGCAATTGAAAATTGAAGGTGAGGGTATTTCTATCGTTGAGTTTGTAATCCATTCCTGTATTCAGGCTTTGCATATTGCGCGAGAATTCAGAGGTCTCATTCTGCGTCAGATTGGCAGTAAACTCATCGGAAACAGTAGTTCTCAGCATGCTGCCTGTACCTTTAAAAGTTCCAACGCGGTTGTCGTATCCGGCAAAAACATTTACTCTGTCTTTGCGGTAATTCAGGTTAAGCGAAGTATTGTAACTACCGTTGGTGCCACCGGTAACGGATGCCATGCCATTGAAGCCCTGTAAGCTCCTTTTTTTAAGTACAATATTAATGATTCCGGACGTGCCTTCAGGGTCGTACCGAACCGAGGGATTGGTCACTATTTCTATGCTTTGTATGGAAGATGCAGGGATTTGCTGCAACAGGTCTCCACTGCTCAGTTCGGCCAATCCCGAGGGCTTACCATCAACCAGTATGGTAATGTTCTGGCTGCCACGTAAACTAAGGTTGCCATCAACATCCACAGTAACCGAAGGTATGGTTTGCATAACATCCACAGCAGAACCGCCAATGGCTGCAATATTTTTATCTACATTGATGATCTTTTTATCCAGATTATTGATCATCATTTCTCTCTCGGCAACTACCTCTACACCTTTTATGGCAGTGGCACTTGCGCTAAGAGCCAACTCACCCAGGTCAACACTGGGTGTCCTGGGGTTAATCATTATTCCTTTTACCAGGAGGTCTTCAAAACCCATAAACTGAACCCGGATAAAATAACGACCCGGTGCAATGTCGTTGATGGTGAATTGCCCTTTGGCATTGGAAATAGTTCCTCCCACAAGTGTGGAATCATTCTGACGAAAGAGCGCCACACTGCCATATTCTACCGGGTGTTTAGTGGCTTTGTCCACCAGCAGGCCGGTAAGCTTGCCGGACATAGCCGAAGCGCCCGCCATTTTTGATGAACCACTCCCTGCCGGCTGACCCATAACAGAGATGAAAGTAAAAGAATAAACAAGCAATAAGCTAAAAATGAATTTGTTGCGCATAGTAAATTTTTTGAGGCCGCAAAGATAGACCTAATTTATGTAGGGGTTTATAACAATTGTTTGAATAATTGGTTCTGAATTTGACACCAGGTCTGCTTTTTTCTTTCGGTGCCCTCCGGATTTTCATATGAATTATTCTGCATGCCTTTTTAATTGTTTTATTTTTGTTGCATCAAACATCAAAAATCAACCAACATGCTACGTTATTCATTGGCTTTCCTGATAATATTATTCATATTGCCTGTTGCAGAAGCTCAGGACTACCTTACATTTTATGAAAAGAGCGGGTATAAAAAGACACCTACCTACAGCCAAACTATGGATTATTGCCGTTTGCTGGCCTCCACTTCGTCTAAAATACATATTACCGGTCTTGGCAAAAGCGCACAGGGTAGGGAAATCGATATGTTGATTATCGACCGCGACGGATTGCAAACCCCTGAAGCCATTCGTGCCAGCGGCAGAGTCATTACCCTTATTCAGGCATGTATCCACCCCGGCGAATCAGAGGGGAAGGATGCAACCCTGATGCTGTTGCGTGATATGATGGTACGAAATGAACATAAGAATCTGCTCGATAAGACCAGTATTATTTTTATTCCCATCTTTAACGTGGACGGCCATGAAAGGTCGGGGCCTTACAATCGCATTAATCAAAATGGACCTGAGGAGATGGGATGGCGTACCAATGCACAAAACCTTAATCTCAACCGGGACTTCATGAAGGCTGATACCCCGGAAATGCAGCATTGGCTCGCCATGTTTCATCAGTGGATGCCCGATTTTTTCATGGACATTCACACCACCGATGGGGCTGATTATCAGTATGCAGTGACTTATGCCATAGAAACCTATGGCAACCTTGATTCAGGTTTAACCCGATGGTTGAAAAATATATATGAACCCCGTATGTCGAAAAAAATGGAAGAAGCCGGATTTCCTGTCTTCCCGTATGTTCAGTTCAGGCAATGGCACGATCCCCGGAGTGGTTTACGCAACGGGCCATCGCCTGCCATGATTTCACAAGGATATGTGGCGGCTGCCAACCGGGCCGGAGTACTGGTAGAAACACACATGCTAAAAGACTATCAAACAAGGGTGCAGGGTGCTTATCAGATGATAGTGGAGACCCTTGCCATTGTCAACCATCAGGCCGAAACCCTGAAAACACTGAATCAAATGGCCGATAAATCGACAGTTGCTCCAGAATTCAGGAAGCAGGATATGATATTGAGCTGGGAGACGGATAAAACCGATAGCACAATGGTGACCTTTGCCGGATTCGATTATGAGATCCGTAAAAGCGAACTCACCGGAGGAAACTGGTATGTATACGATAACACCAAACCCGTTGAATTTACACTACCCTTGTTTGACAAGGCCAAACCAAAGAATGTGGTTAAGCTACCCGCAGCATACATCATTCCGGCAGAGTGGAATGCTGTGATTCAACGGTTGAAGTTTCATGATGTTTATATGGAAAGACTCATTGGAGATGATACGATAAAGGTGGAGTCTTACGTGTTCCACGATCCGGATTTTCGATGCACTCCCAATGAAGGGCGACACATGGTGAATGCACGTGCTGAAGGCATTTTGGAAATAAGGCCATACATAGCCGGTTCGGTTGTGGTGCCTGTCAATCAGCGAAATGCTAAAATTATCGCACTTCTTCTGGAACCTATGGCAAGCGGATCCTTGTTGGAATGGGGCTTCTTTAATGCCATATTCGAGCAAAAAGAGTACGCTGAGACCTATGTTATGGAGAAAATGGCACGCGAGATGCTTGAAAAGGATGAGCAGTTGCAACGCGCGTTCGAAAATAAAAAGCGGGAAGACCCACAGTTCAGTAAAAGCCAATGGGAAATGCTTAACTGGTTTTATCACCAATCGCTTTATCAGGATGAGAAATTTATGAAATATCCAGTTGGTAGAATTGTTGATGCTGCCTCGTTGAATCAAATCAGAAAAAATACCACTTCAATGAATTAAAGGATTAAGCTTTAAGCAAATGAAGTTCACGTTGGGTCCATTGCGTGAAACCATTGCGGTAGCTGCATGTTATGCTTAAATCTGTGATTAAGCCGTTTCGTTTTTGTGTGAATCAGTGCGGGTGCAGGGGCAAAGAGTACGCGATAGGATTAATCAGCCGGACAAGAAAACAGACTTTGTTTACTTTCCCTAAGAATAATTTGCATTTTGTCCAATCTTCTTCTATTTTTACACCTTGGTTAGTGTAATTGTTACACAAACAAAAACGAGGTAACCTTTTTTCGCGTAAGTTGTTATAGTAAGATGCCGTTGGTTTGCTGCCGGAGCAATACATTTGTCCGTTATGATGATTGAATTGTGCGACTTACATAATAATTTAGCCCAAGAGGAACAACACAATAATTTCTTTATTTAAAAGTCATTTAAAGCATTAATTACTTCAACTAAAAACACGCTGTATGAGCAATCAGGACAACAGTTACAGAATCGGAATGCCGGTTATTGGTTCCATTTTTTTCATTTTTGGCTTTGCCACTACATTTATCGTCACGCTTACCGCTCCGGTAAAAGAAATTTTTCAACTGAGTGAGTTTGAAGCTCAATTGCTGTCATCAGCTTTTTTTATTGCCTATCCTGTCATGTCTATCCCCATCGCACGGATTCTAGATCGCATAGGCTATAAGCTGGCTTTAATCACGGGTTTGGTATTGATGGCCCTGGGCAGTTTCATTTACATTCCGGCTGCACAAATTCCATCGTTTCCAATTTTTTTGGTGGCCACTTTCATATTGGCTTCCGGTGTAGTATTTCTTCAGGTTGCTGCCAATCCTTACGTAACTGCCATTGGCCCTGAGAGTAGCGCCAGCAGCCGGCTCAACCTTACACAGGCGCTGAATTCCATTGCAACAATGATTGCACCCTGGCTGATTTCTATCGCCATTTTCAAAGGACTTACTTTTCCGGCCGACGCTCAGAT
>JAQVEI010000302.1 GCA_028697695.1 Lentimicrobiaceae bacterium | reverse complement strand
CCCCGACGCATAGCGGTGCTTGGTTCAACCGGTTCCATTGGAAAGCAGGCGCTGGAAGTTATCTGTCAACATCCCGTGCATTTTTGTCTGGAAGTACTCACAGCCAACCATAATGCCGACCTGCTCATTGAACAGGCATTAAAGTACAACCCAAATGCAGTAGTCATTGGCAACGAAAGTCTTTATCACAGGGTAAATGATGCATTATCTCCTCATTACATCAAGGTGTTTGCCGGAGAGCAGGCTTTGCATCAGGTAGTGGAAATGGATACCATTGATCTGGTGTTGGTTGCATTGGTAGGTTTTGCAGGTCTTAAACCAACGCTGCAAGCAATCAAATCGCGCAAAACCGTTGCACTGGCCAACAAAGAAACCCTGGTTGCCGCTGGACAACTGATTGCCTACATGGCCAACACCTATGGAGTTGATATTTTGCCCGTGGATTCAGAACATTCAGCTATTTTTCAGTGTCTGGCAGGCGAATATTATAATCCAATTGAAAAAATTTACCTTACTGCCTCAGGTGGACCTTTCTATGGATACACCAAAGACATGCTTGCAGAAGTCAGGGTGGCCGATGCATTAAAACATCCCAACTGGCATATGGGTGATAAAATTACTGTCGACTGTGCAACACTCATGAATAAAGGGCTTGAAGTTATAGAAGCCAGTTGGCTGTTCAATCTTCCGGCCAGTGCCATCGAGGTGTTGATTCATCCGGAGTCCATAGTGCACAGCATGGTACAATTTAATGATGGCAGTGTAAAAGCCCAAATGGGGGTGCCTGACATGCGGCTTCCAATTCAATACGCCATGAGTTATCCGCAACGATTGCCCGGTCCATGGCCTCGCCTTGATTTTGGAATCCAGAGCAGCCTGTCGTTTGCATCGCCGGATGTGGATACATTTGTTTGCCTGTCCCTGGCCTATCAGGCGCTGGAAAAAGGAGGCAATATGCCGTGTATTCTCAACGCCGCCAACGAAGAAGCCGTGAATGCTTTTTTGGCAGGACAGACAGGCTTCATCCAAATAGCCCGTATTGTCGAACATGCAATGAGCCGAGTAGCATGGATAAAGCAACCTGATGAGGAGCAGCTTATCTTCACCGATGCCGAAACCCGCGAAGTGGTTAGAAGCTATATAAACCGTAAAAATCTAAACTAAAAAGATTTTGTTGAAATAAAGTCAAACACATTTTATTGAATATGGAAATACTGATAAAAGCCGCGCAATTGATCCTAAGTCTTTCAATTCTGGTGATATTTCATGAATTTGGCCATTTTATTACAGCCAAAATGTTTAAAACGCGGGTCGAAAAGTTCTATCTTTTTTTCAATCCCTGGTTTTCGCTTTTTAAATTTAAAAAGGGCGAAACCGAATATGGTATGGGTTGGCTTCCACTGGGAGGTTATGTTAAAATTTCCGGTATGATAGATGAATCTATGGATAAATCCCAGATGAATCAACCGGCACAACCCTGGGAATTCAGAAGCAAACCGGCATGGCAACGATTGATAATTATGCTTGGGGGTGTAACCGTTAATATCCTTTTGGCTATAGCCATATATATTGGTATGCTCTGGGCATGGGGCGAAAAGTATCTGCCAGCCAGTGAGGTAAAGTACGGCATAGTGGTTGATTCCGTGGCCTATGATATGGGTCTGCGCAATGGCGATTACATTGTTTCGGTTGATCAGGAAAAGGTAGATGATTTTTTTAAGATTCCATCCCGGATAATTCTGGACAATGCCAAAACCATTCAGGTTGTTCGTAACAATACGCCAATTGATATTACCATACCCGAAGGGCAGATCGCCAGATTGCTAAAAAAACAGTCCGGAGAATTTATTAACGCGCGTATGCCATTTGTAATAGCCGGTTTTCAGTCTGAATCGCCTGCTGAAAAGGCAGGCCTCAAACCGGGTGACCGGATTGTATCCATCAACGATTCGGCTACTTTATATTTTGATGAATTTAAAAATATGATACCCCGGTTTAAAAATCAAACCGTTGAATTGGGTGTGGTCCGCAATGATGATACCTTGAGTTTTATCATGGATATTCCCGAAACCGGACTTATTGGCGCCTATACCAATCCTTCATCGCATTTTGTCTTCCATGAAAAAGAGTACGGTTTACTGGCAGCCATCCCGGCTGGTTTTAACCGTACCTGGAAAGGGGTAGGCAATTACCTTAAACAATTGAAGCTGTTGTTCTCTCCCGAAGTAAAGGCTTATGAATCGGTAGGCGGGTTTATCACCATTGGAAGCATATTTCCTTCCACCTGGGACTGGCAGGCATTTTGGAGCCTTACCGCGTTTTTAAGTATTATGCTCGCTATTCTTAACGTACTTCCCATACCTGCTCTGGATGGTGGCCATGTTATGTTCCTGTTTTATGAAATAATCAGTGGCCGGAAGCCTTCGGACAAGTTCATGGAGTATGCCCAGATTGTGGGCATGATTTTACTTTTCGGATTGCTTATCTTTGCAAATGGAAACGACATAGTAAAATTGTTCAAATAGTCAGAAAACCAGATAACCGGATGCAGAAACACCGGGGTTATTATGCCGTTTGATGAAGGGATCCTGTTCCTACAGTTAAATTTACAAATCCAATGTCCAGAGGAAAAGACAATAAACCCCATATTGGAATTTTTGGTCGCCGCAACAGCGGAAAAAGCTCGTTGATTAACGCCCTGGCTGGACAGGAATTGGCCATTGTATCTGCAACACCTGGCACTACCACCGATCCGGTGAGAAAATCAATGGAAATAACGGGTATTGGCCCGGTCATTATGATTGATACGGCCGGGATTGATGATGAGGGCGAATTGGGTCAAAAGCGGGTTGCCCGCTCACGCGAAACGCTTAAAACCATCGATCTGGCACTACTGCTGTTTAGTGGTAATGTTTTTGGCGTGGAAGAGGAAATGTTGATCAATGATTTTCGCAAATATGAGATCCCTTTCATTCTGATTCATAATAAAAGTGATCTCCAGCCCCTTGATGAAACCCTTGGTGCAAGTATTGCAAAAAGTACCGGAGCACCGCTAATTGATTTAAGTGCACGGTTTAATGCGCAACCTCAAAAACTTACCGCCCTGCTGCAGCAGCATATGCCGGAGACTGCCTATACAGCGCCCGGCCTGATGGAAGGTTTAATTGTGAAGGATGATGTGGTATTGCTCATAACCCCCATTGACAATGAAGCACCTCAAGGGCGCTTGATACTGCCGCAGGTACAGGTAATTCGCAGTACGCTGGATAACAATGGCATAGCTCTGGTGTGTAAAGAGTCAGAGGCAGAGTCATATATTAGAAGAATGAAACCCGAGCCTACATTGGTCGTTACCGACAGTCAGGTGTTCGCCAAAGCTGATGCAATCGTCCCCGGACACATCCCTTTAACCAGCTTTAGCATATTGCTTGCCCGGCAACGCGGTGATTTTAAAAATTACGTAAAAGGAACCCCATACATCGACCAATTAAAAGAGGGTGATCGGATCCTAATACTTGAGTCATGTACGCATCAGGTTTCATGCGACGATATAGGACGGGTGAAAATACCTGCATGGCTCCGGAAATATACCGGTAGAAAGCTACATTTTGAAACCGTTGCCGGCCTAACCAGCCTGCCCCGCGACATACATGAGTATGCTATGGTGATTCAATGCGGTGGATGCGTAATTACCCGCCGGCAAATCATAAACCGCCTAAAACCTGCTGTTGAAGCAGGTATCCCCGTAACCAATTATGGTATGGCTATTGCCTGGATACATGGCATATACCAACGCGCTATGGCCCCCTTTAACGCGGCTGCGCCTCTTTAAAATCAAACCTTTGCACTATGAAAAATATTGTCATTACCGGAGCTTCCAATGGGATAGGTTATCATACTGCCCTCGCACTTGCTCAGTTGCCCGATGTGCGAATAGCCATAGTATCCAGAAATGAATTTAAACTTCAGGCACTGGCCGGTGAATGCAACTTAAAACAGGGAAGAACCATAGTAAAACCTTTTGCCTATGACCTGTCGCAGGAAAATCTTGCACCTTTGGTTGAAAAAATTGTTTTATTTCTGGGTTCAGTAGATGTGCTCATCAACATTGCAGGTGATTTGGTGAATAAAGCTTTTGCA
>JAQVEI010000301.1 GCA_028697695.1 Lentimicrobiaceae bacterium | reverse complement strand
TTTAATACTCTGTAGAATACGCCCCGGCATCGCGCCGATATAAGTTTTACGGTGCCCACGTATTTCAGCTTCGTCGCGTAAGCCACCCAATGACATGCGAATGTATTTCCGGCCAACGGCACTGGCAATGGAACGTCCTAACGAGGTTTTGCCGACGCCCGGAGGACCGAACAAGCACAATATGGGCGATTTCATATCGCCTTTGAGTTTAAGTACAGCCAGATATTCAAGAATACGGTCTTTGACCTCTTCCAGACCAAAATGATCCCGGTCCAGTATCTTTCGGGCATGCTTAAGGTCAAAGTTATCTTTGGAGTATTCATTCCAGGGCAACTCTATGAGTATATCCAGGTAATTCATCTGCATGGAATATTCCATTGCAGCGGGATTCATACGTTGTAACTTGCCCAGCTCTTTCTCAAAGACAGCGGCTACCTCTTCATTCCATTTTTTACGGGCAGCTTTTTCCTGCAATTCCGCTATTTCCTGCGAATGCGGGCTGCCTCCCAGTTCATCCTGAATCGTCTTCAGTTGCTGATTTAAAAGGTAATCACGCTGTTGTTTATCAAGGTCAATTTTTACCTTACTTTGAATCTGATTTTTTAATTCAATAATCTGAAGTTCACGGGTAAGTAATCCCAGAACCATGTTGGCTCTTTCCACCAAATCGTCAATGGCCAGCAACATTTGCTTTTCTTCCAGCGAAACGTTTAAATTGGAACAAATGAAGTTAACAAGAAAAACCGGGCTTTCAATATTGCGAATGGCAAATACCGAATCGGAAGGCAGGTTGGGTGACAAATTTATTATTTGAATGGCCAAATCTTTTATGGAAGCCATTAATGCATTAAACTTTTTATCTTTCACCGGTTTTTTTGCAGCATCAAACTGACTCACCCTTGCAATAAAGTAAGGGTCTTCCTGCAACATGCTCAGCACCCGAAAACGTTTCTTTCCCTGAATAATGGCTGTAGTGCTGCCATCGGGCATCTGCAACAGTTTAATGATATAAGCAATGGTTCCAATATCATTTAATTCACTAAATGAGGGATCTTCGGTTTCGAAATCTTTTTGTGCTACGGCCCCTATTATCCGGTCACCTTTGTAGTAATCTTTAATCAGTTTTATGGATTTATCACGGCCTACGGTAATAGGAATTACCACACCCGGAAACAACACTGTATTGCGTAATGGAAGAATTGGCAGGGTTTCGGGAACTTCTTCTGCATTCATCTGCTCTTCATCCTCGGCAGAAAGCAACGGTATAAAATCAGTTTCATTTTCAATTTTATCAGTAAATCCAAATCCGTTATCACTCATAAGTTTGTTAAAATTTTTCAATGGTTGGTGGTCGTTGTTGATGGTTAAAGTTGTGTAGAGAGGTTTAAGCAAAATCTGTGCCGCCAAAAAAAATCCGGCACAGCGAAGTACCGGATAAACAAGCCTTACAAAAAAAAGTTTTACATTCGTCGGTATGAATGTGTCAGGTTATACACATCCTCTATCAATTGAGCATCGTCCTCAGTAAACTCCATATCACGTCGTTTATACATTCCACGTGCTATCTCAATTGCTTTTTTAGGCAAAAAGGTTGAAAAACCTGTTACTCCGCCCCATTTGAAAGAGGAAATAAAGTTTCGCTGAAATCCGGAACCAAATATATTACTGCTAACCCCCACTACGGTACCGGTATTAAACATGGTGTTAATGCCGCATTTGGAGTGATCACCCATGATTAATCCACAAAACAGTTGATCAGTGTCAACAAACGACTCTTCCGGATAGCTCCACAATTTAACCTGGTCGTAAGTATTTTTCAGGTTCGAAGTATTTGTATCGGCACCCAGGTTACACCACTCTGCTATGACAGAATGGCCAAGAAATCCGTCATGAGCCTTGTTTGAATAGCCAAAAATGACAGAATTATTCACTTCGCCTCCCACTTTTGAGTAAGGCCCAATGGTTGTGCCACCATAAATTTTCGCACCCATTTTCACCTGTGCATGGTCGCAAAGGGCAAACGGGCCCCTGATTAGACTGCCTTCCATGACAGTAGCACCTTTACCTATATATATGGGGCCAAAGCTTCCATTCAATGTGCAGGCATTAAGTTCAGCCTCAGGTTCAATAAATATATTTTCAGGAGCTATCAGCGTGCAATGTTTGGGCACCACGGCGGATTTGCGTCCCCGGGTAATCAGCTCAAAATCTGCTTCAATGGCCTGGGCGTTTTTGGCAAAAATATCCCAGGTATTGGTAATGTCAAGATACTCAACCTGAGTTTCAATTTCTGAGATGGCACCGGATTGCTTTTCAAGGTCTTTATCGCTTAGGTACATAGCAATAACGGTATCCCCTTTAATGAGGGCCTGGGCCGGCTCAAGCGCTTTTATCTCCTCAACCAATGCCGCGTTGGGGCATATGGCACCATTTATTATGATGTTGTCTTTCTGTTTTATTACCGGAAATTTCTTTGAAAGGTATGATTCTGTAAGGGTGGATGTTTTACAGTTTAGATATCTTTCCCATTTCTCACGTATGGTGAGAATGCCAAATCTTATTTCAGCTACAGGGCGCAGAAATGTAAGCGGTAGCAGATTATTTCGCCTCGACTCATCGAAAAGTATATAATTCATAAATATTGTTTTACCAGGAATGCAAAAGCATGCTACAAAAATACAGAAAAAGCCCTTTAAAAATAAAGGGCTAAAAAAATATTTTCAACATCAGGGTGCTTATAACTTTCAGCCTACTTGTTGCGGTTTTCGAAATGTTTCTGATATTTGGTCTTAAATTTATCCACCCTTCCGGCGGTATCAATAAGCTTAATTTTACCGGTATAGAAAGGATGAGAAGTGTTTGAAATCTCAAGTTTCACCAACGGATATTCTTTGCCGTCTTCCCATTCAATGGTATCACGGGTAGCTACCGTTGACTTTGTGATAAAGGCATAATCATTGGATATGTCCTTAAAAACAACCATTCTGTATTCTTTGGGATGAATTTCTTTTTTCATAATCAAAATTTGTTAATTGCCTTCCTGCTCGTTTATTGGCCTGGTTACACCTGCTAACGGATTTTGGCTGCAAAATGTACCACGCGTTTTGGGTTTGCAAAAGTAAAAAAAATTATTAATTCCAACAAGAAAACATTCATTTATTTAAACCCATTGATTTACCCTAAAACAACACCAACACTAACCCTTTGATAAATAGCTATTTATCACATCCATTTCCCTAAAATACGGGGTTTCATTATGGCCATAATCTTTCGGCATACCCTCATCTTTAATCATTGTATCTTTATATTTTTGATAAACCACTACCGATATTTTTCCCAAATAATGTTTGTCTTCACAAAACAATATATATCCGGTATCCAAATGAGCCACCTGATTAATAAGCATAGCGGCCTTTTGGTATTCGTAATGATTAAAGTATTTTGAATGGTACTTGTGTGCCGAATAGGTATCGAGAATTCTCATCAATGGATTAAAATTATAGTCTTCAGGCACCCAAATAGTGTTCACGCTATTGATGGCGCGCCCGAAATGCATGGCCATACCGATGGCAATATCCTGAAGCTCAAGCGGGGATTCAAAACCGGTAAACACAAACGGGGCCTGCAGATGTTCCAACAAAAGGGCATTTCTTGATTCAAAGTATTCCCGCATAGTTTTGTTTAACCGTGGTCCGCAATAAATAATTCCATCAGATGATATTAATTTTTCATCTGTTGCAATCACTCTTCCGGGCAGTTCAGGCAAATGCTCATGCACAGACTTTAAGAAAAAATTAAGCAAATCTTGCTGTGCAGGCGGCAGATGTACTACACATAAATGGCCTGCGAACATCAATTGAAACAGGACATCGAAACCTTCCAAAGGTGCTTCATCTTTGATCACAAGCCGGATTGTTCGAACATTTCCCGATGGCTGTAAAGCCGTAAGCCTCACAGCAGCGCTTGTCAAAGACCGGCCAAAAGCATCGAATGCATAGGCCAGGTGTGAAGGTATATACCAGGGGTGTGTTAAGGTTATATCTTCATTTTTAAACAATTTTGAAGTGTTTAAGATACTATCCGTGAATTTTTTCAGCCCTTTTTCGAGATTTTTTGTTGTAATGTTCATAAACTGGCCTTTATT
>JAQVEI010000300.1 GCA_028697695.1 Lentimicrobiaceae bacterium | reverse complement strand
AAATATGTTGAACTTAAAGATTCCTATAAATCCATACGGGAATCTTTTGTGCATGCAGGTGCAGCCAATAAGTGCAAAGTAATCATTAAGCCGGTTCATTCCGAATCCATTACTGTCGATAACCCTGCTCAAATATTGGATGGCCTGGACGGTATATTGGTAGCCCCTGGTTTTGGTTACCGTGGCGTGGAAGGAAAAATTCAGGCCATTCGTTATGCCCGCGAAAATAAAATTCCATTTCTTGGCATTTGTCTGGGAATGCAGTGCGCTGTTATCGAATTCAGTCGGAATGTGCTGCAGCTAAAGGAGGCCAATTCTACCGAGATGGATGAACAGACACCGCATCCTGTTATCGATATTATGGAAGAACAGAAAAAAATTACCAATATGGGTGGCACCATGCGCCTGGGTTCTTATTCCTGTTCATTGCTTCCCGGCTCTTTAAGTGAATCAATATATCAGAAGCCTGAAATTGCTGAGCGCCATCGTCATCGCTATGAATTTAACAATGCCTATACAGCTCAATTTGAAGCAGCCGGCCTTACAATATCCGGTATTAACCGTAAGAATAATTTGGTAGAGATCATCGAAATAAAAGATCATCCCTGGTTTATCGGGGTTCAGTTTCACCCTGAATACCGCAGTACGGTCGCACATCCGCATCCTTTGTTTGTAAGCTTTGTAAAGGCCGCTATTGAACACCAAACGCGTGGAAAATAATTTTATAAAGTTAGCTGTATTAAATATTTGCAATGGTAATCGCCAGCTTTTACTAATTTTGCGGCTTCAATGTAACACAACAATACTCCATAGGAATGAATAAAAATACAATTATCGGTCTGGTGCTGATCTTTGCGCTTATGATAGGTTATACCTGGTGGGCATCGCCTACTCAGGAAGAATTGGCCCGACAGCAGTATACCCGTGATTCAACATTTGCAGCACAGGCTGTTGAGCAACAACAACTGGAAATGCAGGCTCAACAGCAAACACAACCCGATACGCTGCCGGCTGAAACCACTACATCCGTGTCAGAACCCGAAAATGCAACGGCTGCTGTTAATCGCTATGGCGCTTTCGCGGGTTCAACTGTGGGTAGTGAGCAGGACTTTCTTATTGAAACCGACCTTTTGCGGCTCACCATCAGCAGTAAAGGCGGTCGAATTAGTCAGGTGGAACTAAAGGATTACGTCACCTTTGATGGTAAGCCCCTGTTGCTGTTTGTTCCGGATTCATCCATGTTTGACATCGGATTTTATGCAGATAACCGCATCATAAATACCAGTCAGTTCTACTTTAAACCACAATGGACAGATAGCAGGTTTAATGGAAAGGATCATCTTCAGATTAGCGACAACGATTCTCTGAGCTTTGCCATGCGCTTGTACGTGGGCGTATCCGATTCAGTTGAGCAAACCGACAAATATATTGAGTTTGTTTACGCACTGCGTAATGACCGTTACATGGTGGACTTTGATGTGAAATTTGTGAATATGGAAGGGGTACTGCCCATCAATACCAAAGATTTGAACATCAACTGGAATGCCCGTTTGTTGCGTCAGGAGAAAAGTTTGTCCAGCGAAAAGATGAACACCACGGTTCATTACCGGCATTCCGATGGCGAAGTGGATTACCTGAGTGAGCGTAAAGACGATGCAAAGCGAATTCAAACCCGCGTAAAATGGGTTTCATTTAAGCAGCAATTCTTTGCCAGCACTCTAATAGCAGTTGAGTACTTTAGCCATACTGAAATTGAAAAAATAGCTGAGCCGGAAAAAGAGTTGCGTTACCTGGAAAATATGAGTGCTAATCTTTCGGTGCCTTATAATCCGGCAATGGATAAGCAGGTAGGCATGCATTTTTATTTTGGTCCGCTAAAATACAATATCCTCAGAAAGTATAAACTGGATCTCGAACGGCAGATTCCGTTGGGCTGGAGTTTCTTTTTGATGCAATGGATAAACCGGTTTGCGGTAATTCCGGTGTTTAACCTGCTTGAGGGCTTTAATCTGAATTATGGGATAATTATACTGATACTCACAGTACTGCTTAAAATTGTATTGTTCCCTATAGCCTATAAAACCTACATGTCGTCTGCCAAGATGCGTGTGTTGAAACCCGAAATTGACGAGATTAATGCTAAGTTTCCGAAGAAGGAAGATGCCATGAAGAAGCAGCAGGCAGTGATGACCCTGTATAAGAAAGCAGGCGCCAATCCCATGTCAGGTTGCATCCCTATGCTGCTCCAGTTCCCAATATTACTCGCCATGTTCCGGTTTTTCCCGGCTTCCATCGAACTGCGGCAGGAATCATTCCTGTGGGCCAATGACCTCTCCAGTTATGATTCCATTTTGGATTTGCCATTTAACATACCTTTTTATGGTGATCATGTGAGCTTGTTTACTCTGCTCATGACCATTTCTACCATTATTTATACCAAAATAAACAATGAGATGATGTCAACCGGAAATCAGATGCCGGGTATGAAAATGATGATGTATGTTATGCCGCTAATGTTTCTCGGATTTTTCAACAGCTACTCTTCCGGGTTAAGTTATTATTATTTGCTTGCCAACTTGTTGACTTTTGCTCAAATGTTCCTGTTTAGAAGTTTTGTGAATGAAGACAAGCTTCATGCCCAGATTCAGGAGAACAAGAAGAAACCTGTAAAAAAGTCGAACTTTCAGAAGCGTCTTGAAGAGATGGCAAAAAACCAGGGCAAGAGATAAGCAGACCAACGATATACAGCCTTGTTGAACCAAATGTTTATACAAGGTAAATTTATTGAACCGGGGTGCAGGGAAACAAAAAAATGTTTACCTTTGCACCCCGGTTTTGCCGGCTCCCCGGTGGGCTGTTTCATTGGGGCGTTCCTGTCTGGCCAAACCTTTAATTAACATAGTATTAACCTGGTACCCAAAGTACCCTAATGAATGAACAGATGACAAACGACGAACAGAACGTCAACAACGAAGAACAAACCAATCCGGTTTCCGGAGAAAATCTTCCTGAAACTCCTGAAACTACTCCGGTATCGGAGTCTACGGAGCAGGCAGAACAAATTCCTACTGCTGAAGAGCCGGTTTCCGGCGTATCCCAAGAGGCTACTCCTGAGGCAGTAACCGCTGCAAGTACAAATGCAGAGCCCAAGGCAGAAACTGCCCAGGCTACCACTATCTCAACTGCTGAGCCTGAAGAGTTTGACTGGGATGCCATCGGCAAAAAGCAAGAAAATTATTCGGCAAGTCAGCGCCGGGAGCTCGAATCAATTTACGATAAGACCCTTAGCTCTATTGTGGAGCACGACGTTATTGACGGAATAGTCGTTGCTAAAAATAACCGTGAAGTTGTTGTAAATATTGGCTTTAAATCTGATGGTGTTATTCCTGTTTCGGAATTGCGTTACAATCCCAACCTTAAAGTAGGCGATACCATTGAAGTGTATGTTGAAACACAGGAGGATGTTGGTGGACAACTTATCCTTTCGCACAAGAAGGCTCGTATTTTGCGTTCATGGGAACGTGTAAATCAGGCCTTCGAAAAAGAAGAGATTATTAATGGCTACGTTAAATGCCGCACCAAAGGCGGACTTATCGTGGATGTATTTGGTATTGAAGCCTTCCTGCCCGGCTCACAAATTGATGTGAAGCCAATCCGTGACTATGATATTTACGTTGACAAGGTGATGGAGTTTAAGGTAGTGAAGATCAACCAGGAATACAAAAACGTGGTAGTATCTCACAAGGCGCTGATAGAGGATGAATTAGAGCAACAAAAAGCTGAGATTATAAGTAAACTTGAAAAAGGACAGATACTCGAAGGTACCGTTAAAAACATTACCTCTTATGGTGTGTTCGTTGATTTGGGTGGCGTTGATGGTTTGGTACACATTACTGACCTTTCCTGGGGCCGCATCAATCATCCGGAAGAAATTGTTCAGTTGGATGAAAAAATCAATGTGGTTATCCTTGATTTTGATGACGAAAAGAAACGTATCGCTTTAGGCTTGAAACAACTTGCAGCTCATCCATGGGATGCTTTGAGCGCTGACCTTAAGGTAGGTGACAAAGTAAAAGGTAAAGTTGTAGTGATGGCCGATTATGGTGCATTTGTTGAAATCGCTCCGGGAGTTGAAGGTTTGATCCACGTT
>JAQVEI010000299.1 GCA_028697695.1 Lentimicrobiaceae bacterium | reverse complement strand
CAAACCTTACACCATTTATCCACTACTTCCAGAAAAACGGAACGGCCAGGGTGATCCTGTTGCTTACACATAACAGACAGCGCAAAAAGATCAGCACTGAGGTATTTGTTACCCGCGCTGATGTGACTAAAGGCGGTAAAATCAAAAGTGAAGGGATCAGGAACGAAATTGATAAGATTATTTCAGGGTACCGGAAAACAATCATCAAATTAGGTTTCGCAATCAATAGCATGTCTATTGACGATTTAAAGTATGCAATTACAAATTTAAGCGGACAAAATATAGATTTCTACGACTGGGCACAAGAAATTGCAGAAAAAATGCAGGCCGATGGCCGGTCCGGTCACAAAAACATCACGGCAATGGTTAACAGCCTCAAACGCTTTACCGGTAGTAACAGTTTGCCGGTAAATCAAATTACTTTGGACTTTATCCGCAGGTATGAGGCATGGCTGAAGACTACACCGGCATTTGGCCGGGCAAAGAAAAACAAGAAAAGCGGAAAACCGGATATTCCCAAACCGATTGGTACAAGGGGCATTACATTATATATGGGTATAATCAGGTACCTGCTTAATCAGGCGCGACTTAAATACAATGATGAAGAAAACGGTATAATTAACATAAAAGTAAACCCCTTTCTCCGCTATAAAATGCCGCTTGAACAGCAAACAGAAAAGCAGGTACTATCAGTTGAACAGATGCGTAGCATCATCAATGCGGATATACAACCCTCGCAAAAACGAATGAAACTGGCAAGGGATATATTTTTGCTCAGTTTTTACCTTATCGGGATGAACGCGGAGGATCTGTTTGCCTGCAACGCGGCAGTCAAAAATGGCACAATAACCTATTACCGGTCGAAAACCACCAGCAGGCGAAAAGACCGCGCAAAGATTATTGTCAGGGTAGAGAAGGAAGCAAACGAGTTGGTAAGTGCGTATGCTGATAAGGAAGGGGAGAGGCTATTTGAGTTTTACAAACGCTATGCGACAACCAGCAATTTTACCAGGGCGCTGAACAAGGGCCTCGATCAGTTGACCGAATACCTGACACTGCCAAAAATTACATTCTATTCTGCCCGGCATACCTGGGCTACACTGGCCGCAAACGAATGCCGGATTAACATTTACACCATCCACAAGGCGCTTAACCATGTTGATACAAAGATGCAGATAACCAAAACATATATCCGTGAGGATTTCAGAGATATATGGGATGCAAACCGACAGGTTCTTGACTTGCTGAAGTAATGCCCTTTGGTTAAGAGAAACTTTTCTTCATTGAGTTACCATCAGTCAACAGCAAGCGCTTAATCAGTCAGCATCCGGGTTCCACCGCTGAAATCACGGCAAATGCTGAAGCCTATAGTTAAATGCAATTCTACCTTCAACCATTTGAATTTAATTCAATACTATGGTTACATATGAGGCACCATGCCGTAGCCTGATAAAAAACGAATCAGAAGTCAGGTTTTTGGGCTGTGTGTCGGTGAAGTCAATAATGATAATCACAAATTTTATAACGTGGCGATGAGATAAAAAGGAATAAAATTGGAATTTTCAGCGATTTTCAGCGATTTTCAGCTTTCTTTTCTTAATGTCTTGTTTAACTGATATTTAGCATTTTCCGTAGGTTCTGCATATAATTAAATTTTGATTTAGCAATTATCTGTTTCTGATTATCAGATTGTTAGCAGATTATTCAATGAAAATTACTGTGAAAAAAACGTATTAAAGAGGCTATTTTCGTATCAATTTCCGGAAATCATCAATAAAAATTGAATTTTTTGCAACAATTTTCACTAAAATTAATCTGTGATCATGCAATTCTATAAGCTGCTCCGGATTTCTGTGGGGAAATGCACACAGTTGAACGGCTAAGCATCAACTAATACAAACAAAAAAGGTGATATTTGGCGCCAAGAGGTGTACGCTGGTATGCAGTGGAGCTTGCTATGCAGGAGAAAGACTGGCTGTAATGTTGTGGGGCGTGTTTTATCAGACTTAAAGGATCGCTGTTTGGTGCTGTGAGCCCCATGTTTGTGAGAGAAGCGAACACCGGTTAAAAAAGATTGTGCCTCATTGTTGGGGGAGCGTGAGCTCTACTCCTTTTGGAAACCGCAATCCGAATAACTGACCTGTATGACCACCTATTTGTATGAAATCAAAAAGTTCATCGGATGAAACTTCTTGTATGCGGATCCGGTATCTTAACTTTGAGAGTTTAATACCTTGACCCAGGGCAAAAGCCCTCAGGCTCTGCCCACTTTTATGCTACTTTACTATAAGATCCGGCATTAAACCGGCCTTCTCTTTCTTTGTCATAGCTTTTTTCTCCAAAGATCACTTGCAGGTTTATTATAGAAAAGAGGCAGTTTGCCGGACGCTTACAACAAAACCACAAAAACCACCACCAAAAACATATAGAAAACCGCCCTTAAAATCCGCCTAAATCTTAGCGGAATGGGGCTAAAGGGAAAAAGAGGAAAAAAAGAAAAGGGAAAAAGAGGAAAAAAAGAGCGGAAAGCACTGTTAGCAAAGGGGTTACAACGTGCTTAGGCGATTGTTGATAACTTTTTTGATTGCCAACTAAAAGCAATTTTTCTAAGCGAAAATCTCCCTCAGTAACGGGATTTAGACTTTACATTTTATCTAAACAATATTTACAGGGTATTAATTATTCACCCAAGACAACTTCGGGTTAATTGTGGCTTTCTCAAGTAAAGATGCGTTAGCTGATTTGAGTGTCATCCCATTTTTTGAAAAGGTGTAAAAATCCAACCCTCCACTTAGTTCTCTATCATTAGGCAGTATCTGCAAATCATTTCCTTTTAAAATTCCTTGCCAACGACATATTTCTATAAAACCCCATTGATGTACTTTTTCCTGTAATTCAAAGGAAACCGTATCACTTAATACTTTGTAAACTCCCCATTTAAAACGGTAATCATCAAACTTCTTGTAAATCTTGTATCGATGATTTACTAAATATTCAGCAATATTCTCAGGAGAGACATCTTCAATCGACAGGAGTGTACCATCATCAAAAAAAATTACTGTATGAGCAAAATTATCAGTATATGTTTGTTGAATTTGGAAAGAGGTCTTTTCTCCTCTTTCCAATTTAAATGATTTGCAAGAAGTTATTAACGCACACGACTGAAATAGAAACAGCCCTACAAAAAACACTACCGCTCTTATCATTGCCTATAAATTGTAAATGGGTTATATGTTCCATAACTGCTATAGAACCTTCCCTGATAATTCATCCTTTCAAAATGAGGAGAAGGACCTCCAAAAATCCAACCTAATGCTTTTGACCCCATTGCATCATGCCAACCATTTTGTATGGCTGAACGAACTCCTTCACTATTTCCCCCAGCTAATTAGGGTCTGCTGAAAAACTCAGACGTTTTACATCAACATTAACGTCAGCCATGTGCTTGCAATTTATCTGAGGATTACATAAGCATATAGGCAAACATGCTGGCGGCATGATCTTTCCGGTCCAAAATCAATTGCTTCAAACTGCGTCAGCATTGCCGAAAAACTCGTAGCCAACCTACCAGGCAAGGATAGGGCACCCAACCCGGCCAGTTTGACCAGGTTGAGCACCAAAAATATGCTCGCAATCCACGTTTCGCTTGTTCCCTTTAGCCTTGCCCTGATGCGATTTAACCCGTAACCGGTTTTGGCTTGTCCGAACTTGCCTTCGATTGGATTCCTTTCTCCCGGACTTACGTGAATTGACACTGCCGTAGGCCTGCCAAGCGGCTTGGCTAATAGTTTAATCTGCTTTTCCTTCAGAGCTACTCTGTTTGAACGATTGCAATATATTTGATCTGCCAGCACTTCTTTAGGATAAAATCCAAATCTTTTCCTGTATCGTTCGATGTAATCCATCATGTGACTTCCTTCATTGAACGCTTCCCAGCTAAACTCATCCAGAAATGAAATTCCATCGATTAGCGATACATGAATCTTAGCCCCAAACTCAACTTTTGCATGGCTCTTGCCCCTTACGATTGGTCTTACGTGGGGCTGGTGAATGCTTACAATCCTGTTTTCAATACTGTGGCTGTGGTTGTCGTACATCTGCTTCTGCTGTTCGAAAAGCGTATTGATTACCAACAAATACTTGTGATCTTTG
>JAQVEI010000298.1 GCA_028697695.1 Lentimicrobiaceae bacterium | reverse complement strand
AGCATCAAAATCAATACCACAATGTTTTAAAAAGTTGTTGTCTTCTGAGGCGATAACAGCGCGAACCATATTTGGTGAAATCTCATCCAAAGGCACCCAATTACGTTTCGATTTTATATCCTTTCCATCTGCTAATTGTTCTGCGACGCGGATAAGTTGAAGCGGAATGACCGGAGGACGAACAAAGCGGTAAATGATAGTAACCAGAATAGTGGAAAAGAAAAATATAAAAATTATTAGCCTAAGCAGCTTTAAAGCTTTTCGTATGAATAAGGTAAAAGTGAAGCGCATTTTTTTACACAGGTAATTTCTGTGCAAACCTACGCAAAAATCAGTTTTTCTTATGAATAGCTGTAAAAAACAATTTCTTATAGGGAATTGTTGGTTTATCTTTGTTGTTAGGCTACCGATAGTTTAAAATGAGTTTATTTTTTCGCTTATGAATAAAATATGTATCCGCCATGAGGATAAATACCAACATGAAAGGCGTGCGCCGATTATTCCCGAACATGTTAAACAACTTATTCGGAACAAAAAGATAGACCTTTTTGTAGAATCCTCTGAAAGACGGATATTTTCTGATGCAGAGTATGCGGAGGCCGGGGCCACCATTGTTGACGATACCAGTGAATGCAACGTTATCATGGGAGTTAAGGAAATACCCATGAAGCATTTTGAACCTGAAAAAACTTATATATTTTTCTCTCATACTATTAAGGGTCAGCCTCACAATATGGCCATGCTAAAGCGTTTGATGGAGTTAAAGTGTAACCTGATTGATTATGAGCGCATTGTGAATGAGCGCGATCAGCGGATGGTCTTCTTTGGGCATTATGCCGGCTTGGCCGGAATGATTGACAGCTTGTGGTCGCTTGGTCGCCGCTTACAAACCATGGGCATTCAAACCCATTTTGACAAGCTAAAGCAGGCCATTCATTATCCTTCGCTACAGGAAGCTTTTGAAGCCATTTCAGAAGTGGGGCACCAAATTGCCTCAGAAGGTTTGCCTGCCGAAATCCATCCGCTTACCATTGGTATAACGGGAGCAGGCAACGTATCCACCGGTGTGCAGGAGATCCTTAGCCTGCTGCCTGTGAAGGAAATTACGCCTGAAAATCTGCATTGTTTGGATAAAAGACGAAATCTGGCCAACAACCTGATATATAAAGTTCTGTTTCAAAAACGGCATCTGTCTACAAATCGTGATGGATTGCCTTTTAATGATGAAGATTATAAGGCCAACCCGGAAAACTATACCGGCATTTTCGAAAGCCATTTGCCCAAGCTTAGCATGTTAATCAATGGAATGTATTGGGATGCCCGTTTCCCGAGGTTGGTCACTAAAAAATACCTGCGTCAGGCTTTTTCTGAAGGAACACCCAAACTACTGGTTATAGGCGATATAACCTGCGATGTAAATGGCAGCATTGAAATAACGCATAAAGGTACCGGTATTGATGACCCGGTTTACGTGTATAATCCATTAACTGATGTGCCGACTATGGGTTTTGAAGGTGATGGCATTCTGGTGATGTCGGTGGATATTTTGCCCGCTGAATTACCGCGGGATGCATCGCGCGAATTTTCAGATGCCATGCTAACCTTGATCAAACCGCTGGCAAACTGCGATTTTTCGCGACCTTTTGCCGAGCTCAACCTGCCCCGTCCGTTAAAAAAGGCCATGATCCTGCATCATGGAAAACTTACGCATGATTACAGGTATATGCAGGAGTTTATAAAGCAATGAAACCCTTGTATCAATATAATCGGGAAAATATAGTTTGTTGATAATAGTCATTAGGTCTAAGCAGAGCTAATTTAAAATCCAGGTTTATGAAACGAATTCTTATTCTGGGCGCAGGCATGGTTGCTCATCCCATCATCATCCATCTTTTGAAGGGGAATTTTTATGTAACGGTGGCCAATCCCGATAAAGACCGGGCAAATGAATGGGTGCAGGGTATGGAAAACGGGCAGGCCGTCTATTGGACTATGGATGATGCCGGGGGCCTCGAATCCCTCGTGGAGGCGCATGACATCGTGGTAAGTCTGTTGCCTTTTGCCTTCCATGTATCGGTGGCAAAAGTGTGTATTCGAAAGCAAAAACCTCTGGTGACTACTTCGTACATAAGTCCCGAAATGCAGGCTTTGGATGCTGAAGCCAGGGCAGCAGGAATTATACTGTTGAATGAAATGGGTCTCGATCCCGGTATCGACCACATGTCCGCCATGCGAATTATCGATAAAATACATGCTGAGGGCGGCAATATCGAAGCGTTCTATTCTTTTTGTGGTGCATTGCCTGCCCCCGAAGCAGCAAACAACCCCCTGAAATATAAGTTTTCATGGAGCCCTAAAGGCGTACTATTGGCAGCGAACAACGGTGCGCACTTCCTGCAAAAGGGTAAAACGGTGCAAATACCGGCCAACGACCTGTTCAAACAACCATTGATTGTTAACTTTGACCCTTTGGGCGAAATGGAGGTATATCCCAACCGTGATTCAGTTTCCTACATCGGAATTTATGGTATTCCGGAAACCAAAACCATGTACAGGGGCACTTTCCGTTTCCCGGGATGGTGTGAAAGTATGGATGCCATCAAAAAACTTGGCCTTATCTCTGACCAGAAAATAGATATGAGCCATATGACTTATGCTGAACTGCTGGCTTATACATCCGGTATAAAAACAACAAATAATCTGCACGGCAGGGTAGAAGCTCAGCTTGGTTTGTCACCCGGTTCCATAGGGATAGCTTCCCTTGACTGGCTGGGCTTTTTCGATGCCAGGCCTATTGGGCGCCAAATAGATACACCGTTTGAAGTAAGCAGTGATTTGATGATAAAAAAAATGGAGCTGGGCAAGGATGAAAGAGATATGGTTGTTATGCAACATACATTTTTGGTAAACCATAAAGATGGCAGGCGTGAAGTAGTCCGTTCACGCATGATGGAGTTTGGCAGCCCGTCAACGGATACGGCCATTGCCAGAACCGTGGCACTGCCGGCAGCCCTGGCCACAGAGATGATATTGTCCGGACAGATAAGTCAAAAAGGGGTGTGGCGTCCTGTTTTGCCTGAAATTTATCATCCGGTGCTTGAAGGTCTGGAAAAAATGAATATCCGACTGACAGAAGAGTATGGTTTGCCGGAAACAGAAATAATGGGTTGATTTGTTTTATGACTGCATGGTTATTCATTAATAGCAATGTGTAACTTTGCACAAACAATATAAAATTTAAGCGCGGTTATGGCACTTTCTTCGTATGGAAAATGGATTGGAGGCGGCCTGGGGTGGGCTTTAGGCGGCCCCATTGGTGGTGTCCTTGGTTTTATTTTTGGCTCAATGTTCGACAGCATGCAGAACAATGAGTTCGAACACAAAGGATTTACCCCCACCCAACAGGGCGACTTTAAGGTAAGCCTGGTGGTGATGATTGCAGCCATTATGAAAGCAGATGGCCATATCCTTAAATCGGAACTGAGCTTCGTTAAGCAATTTTTACGATTGCAGTTTGGTGATGCAGAGGCTGAAAGGCTGCTCTTGCTGCTTAGAGAGATACTTCGTCAGGATCTTGATGTAGATGAGATTTGTGAGCAGATTCAGGAAAATATGGAATATCCCTCGAGGCTTCAACTGGTGCATTTTCTTTTCGGCATTGCTGCTGCTGATGGCATTTCACACGAGGCAGAAGTAGCAGTACTCCGGCGCATGTGCCTGCATATGGGCATCAGACCTTCTGATTTTGAATCCATTCAGGCTATGTTTATCCGGAATGGCGACAGTGATTACAAAGTGCTTGAAATTGAGCCTTCTGTCACAGATGATGAGGTGAAAAAAGCCTATCGTAAAATGGCACTTAAATATCATCCCGACAAGGTATCCCATTTGGGTGAAGATGTACAAAAAGCTGCTAAAGTTAAATTTCAACAATTGAATGAAGCTTATACAAATATTAAAAAACAGCGGGGAATGCCTTAGTTTTATTCTTTGATCGTTTTTAGTTTTAGCAGATGAATGGTAACCCCAACGCCTACCGACAGCAATATTAGAAATATATACCACTTGTGGGGTGCAAACCAGGCTGATGAGGCCAGCGTTAACCACAAAACAGTTAAAGCTACCCTTCGGTGCCGGGGATCTATGCCTCTTTTTTCAC
>JAQVEI010000297.1 GCA_028697695.1 Lentimicrobiaceae bacterium | reverse complement strand
ACTGTCTCTCATACCAGCTTTAAACGAACAGACAGAATGAACTACATTCATCAACCGGAAAGCGAAAAAATCAGCAAGGGCGGCTTCGATGTAAAAATAGGTCTTCAGTATATACTTTCCACGGTCCACCGTTTTTACTTAAATGCCGGATACTACAGCAAGGCTCCTTATTTTAAATTTGTGTACGCAAATTTCAGCAATGTGCCTGTGCATCAGCTTAAAAATGAAAAAATTACTGCTATTGAAGCAGGTTACCACTATTTTACTTCTAAGGTAGAGGTAAACCTGAATACTTATTATACCTTATGGCAGGATAAATCCTTATTGAGCCACGAAAACATTCAACTGGCCAGTCAGTGGGAAACCCGTGCGTTAATTCGGGGATTGGATGCACTTCATAAAGGCCTGGAAATGGAAGCCAATTATCAACTGCTAAACAATTTCAGTCTGGGAGTTACAGCTTCTTTAGGAGACTGGCGTTGGAAAAACAATGTGGAAGCAGCCTTATATGACGATAATATGCAATTGATTGATCTAACCAGGATTTACGCGGACAACCTAAAAGTAGGTGACGCTCCGCAAATGCAATTTGGTATGTTGGCCGAATTGCGCATGCTTAAACAGTTATACCTGTCAGCCAACTTTTTGTATTTCGGACATTTGTATGCCGATTTTGATCCGGCTTCACGGGATAACCCTAATGATAAAGCTCAACCTTATCGCTTACCTGATTATCATCTGCTGGACTTTCATGCCCGATATTCCTTTACACTACTACAGGTTAAGGGTGAAGCTGATTTAAATATTTTTAATGTTGGCAATAAGACCCATATCTTACGCGGACAGGACGGGGAATCACATCAGGAAGATACTTTCCGGGGGTTCTGGTCGCTGCCACGCACCTTTAGCCTCTCGCTAAACATATTATTCTGAGCAGGTTATAATTTTTTTATAATCCGCTCCATCACTTCGTTAACCGTACAGGAAAGATCCTGAAGTTCTTTATTACCGGTGGTTTCCAGACTTACTTTGGCATTGATGGCTGCTACCTCAACATCTCCATGACCGGTTTCTCTCACGATTACATTACACGGCAGCAGCAAACCCACTTTAGGGTCAGTGGAAATGGCTTTGTGTGCGTAGTTAGGGTTGCAGGCGCCTAAAATCTTATAGGCCGACATATCGGCTCCTACTTTTTCTTTCAAAGTTTGCTGGACATTTATTTGAGTGAGCACTCCAAATCCTTCTTCTTTAAGCAGGGCTGTAACACGTTCAACGGCAGCATCAAAACTGCCCGCAATGGTTTTTGAAAAATAGTAACTCATCTTTAATTCTCTTTATGATATTAATATTAAACCGTTGGTATGTTAACAAATTTAAGGATGAATGGTTTTAAAATTATTCTTCTATGCAGGCTTTACCGCCCCGATCATCGAATTAACGTACCTTTGCCAGAAAAAGATTTAAAAATGCAGGGCAACAAATCAATACTATTTGTTACGACATTAAGCTCATTTCTTACTCCTTTCATGGGTTCGGCCATAAATATTGCCTTACCTACCATGGGGCAGGAATTGAATATGAACACCATAGCCCTGGGCTGGGTATCAACCTCTTATTTGCTGGCTGCTGCAGTATTTCTGCTTCCTTTCGGGCGTCTGGCTGATACCTTCGGGCGTAAGCGTTTTTTCCTCTCGGGTTTGGTGGTTTTTTCAGTGGGTTCTTTGCTTAGTGCTTTTTCCCTTAATCAGGTAATACTTATCGGTTCAAGGGCGATAAACGGAATTGGAGGCGCCATGATCTACGCCACAGCCATTGCCATATTAACTTCTGCGTTTCCCAAAGAAGAGCGAGGCAAGGTGCTTGGCATAAATGTGGCAGCAGTTTACCTTGGTCTAAGCATTGGCCCCACAGCCGGAGGATTGCTGACGGCCTATCTGGGCTGGCAAAGCATTTTTATTGTTGCTGCCGCACTTGGTATCATTATGTTGCCCATTGCCGTGCGAAAACTTCAGAATGACAATAAAACAGCTCCTGTCACGGATTTTGATTTCAAAGGTTCATTTCTGTATGCTATTGGTTTGGCGATGGTTATTTACGGTTTTCCCGAAATTGCCTCCATTAACGGGATATTAATGCTTGGCTTGGGTTTAGCCTTACTCATATTGTTTTTCAGGGTCGAAAATAAATTAATTCAGCCTTTATTAAATGTAAAAATCTTCAAAGGCAACTCCGTTTTTGTATTTTCGAATCTTGCGGCATTTATCAATTACAGTGCAACCTTCGCTCTTGTTTTTCTGATGAGCTTTTTTCTGCAACAGGTTAAAGATTTTGATGCAAGAGAAGCCGGCCTTATCCTGATAGCACAGCCCATTATGATGACGATTTTTTCTCCCCTTGCCGGCAAACTCAGTGACCGTATTGAGCCACGACTGGTAGCTTCACTGGGCATGCTTATAACAGTGGGCGGACTGTTTGGATTTGCTTTTTTACACGACTCCTCTCCCCTATGGTACATCATCTTGTTTCAAATTATCCTTGGGCTGGGATTCGCGTTGTTTTCATCACCCAATACCAATGCAGTGATGAGCTCGGTAAAACCGCAACAGTATGGTTTTGCATCTGCAACCCTGGGAACCATGCGACTCACCGGTCAAACCATGAGTATGGGAATCAGTCTGATGATTATCTCCTTAATTATGGGCAATGCCAATGTTCAAAACCCGTCCGGGAATGGTTTACTCACGAGTATACGGCTGGCATTTCTGGTATTCGCGATATTGTGCCTGATAGGTGTTTATTTTTCATTTAAACGAGGCGCACTTCATGCGAATAATAATTAATTTTACAGAAATTAGAATTGAATTATGACAGGTTCACTTACAAAAAAAAGTGCTGTAGTTTTTGGTGGCAGCGGCCTTACCGGTCGTTTTCTTACTGAGATGCTGGCCAATGACAGCCGTTTTGGAGAAGTTACGGCCATGGTCCGGCATAAAACCAATCTAAATGAAAAGCTTACACAGCTTGAATTTAATCCCGACAATTTCCCGGCCGTATATGATGAAATAAAGGCCGACTTCATTTTCTGTTGTCTGGGTACAACCATTAAACAGGCAGGCAGTAAAGAAAATTTCCGCAAGGTGGATTTATACCTGGTGGATGAAATTGCCAAAGCAGCCCGTCAAAACAATGTCACCTCATTCACGGTTATTTCATCAGTGGGCGCTTCACCCGATTCAGGAAACTTTTATTTGCGTACCAAAGGTGAAATGGAAGCGCGCCTGATGAAGAACGGGTTTGAAGATTTACATATTATGCGCCCCTCCATGCTTCTGGGAATAAGGCCACATTCCAGGCCACTGGAAGATGCTGGCAAAATTTTGATTAAGATTTTTGAACCGCTCATGATAGGAAAGCTGAAAAAATACAAACCGGTTCATGCAGCAGATCTTGCCCGTTTTATGATTGAATCGACGCTGAGCAAACAAGGAATCAATATTTATGAATCAGATACAATATTAAAGGGATGAAATTTATTACCGCCCATGAGCTCAAACAATGGATAGACACCGATGAGCCTTTTCAACTGATAGATACGCGACTAGCCGACAAGTACGAAATTTGTCATATACCGGGTGCCATTTCCATTCCCCAGCTTGAACTTCCATCAATGCTAAATTTAATTGAAGCGGATAAAAAGGTAGTAATCTATTGCATATATGGCATCAAGAGCGAGCAGGTATATATTTATCTCAAAGATAAATTAAAGATTAAAGAGTTGTATATCCTGGATGGAGGCGTTTACAAATATGCCACCGAAATAGATCCTTCCATGGATGTATAGCTGAATACTGCTAACCCATTAAACCCTTCACCAGGTCTCCTGCTATGCTGATGGTTTGTCCTGTAATATAGCGTGATTGCGGCGAGAGCAACCATTCTGCCAATGAAGCAAAATCAGTGGCAGTCCCAAGCTGACCAGTGCCCGTTTCAGAGATAAACATTTCTTTTGCCGCTTCGGGAGAAATAGATAATGTTTCTGCTTTTCGGTTGTAAAGCCGCTGCATGGCCTGTGTATCATGATAACCTGGTGCCATAGTATTGATGGTTATGCCCTGACCCGCCACCTCAGTAGCCAGGGTTCGCACAATGCCGGCCACG
>JAQVEI010000296.1 GCA_028697695.1 Lentimicrobiaceae bacterium | reverse complement strand
AATATTTGATAAAATCCTAATAAAACAGTAAATAAATTAACCAGACAATTGTATCCTTTTGGGTTACATTTCTACCAAAATCTTTCCTTGTAGCTCACCTTTAAGCATTTGTGTTATATAGTCCGGGGCTTTTTCCAGTGAAATTGTGGTAGCAAGGGTGTAAATATTTTTTGGCTTTAAACTTTTTGCGATAAGATTCCACAGGTAGATGCGTCTATCCATTGGTGTTTCGGCCGAGGCAATACCTACCAGGCGAACTGCTCTTAAAATAAACGGGAATATGGGTACTTCCAGTTTATTGGAGGCAATCATCCCGCAATTGGCTACGATACCTCTTTCGCGGGTTGAAAGCAAAGTAGTGGTCAGGGTATTGCCACCAACGGTATCGAGGGCTGCCATCCATTTGGCCGGCAGCAATCCTCTTCCGGAGGTGTCGTTTACCGCATCCCGGTCTATCACTTCAGCGGCACCCAGTTGTTGAAGCCACGAAGCAGCCTGTGGCTTGCCGCTTGCAGCCACCACGTGATATCCATTGCCGGCAAGCATCGCAACAGCCATAGAGCCCACTGCGCCCGAGGCTCCGGTAATTAAAATTTTATCCTCACCCGGTTTAATTCCATGCTCAATAAATTCAGCTATAGCACTGGCAGCAGTAAATCCGGAAGTTCCGATGATCATACTTTCTTCGAGGGTCAATCCTTCAGGTTTTTTAACTACCCATGCTTCTGGCACACGAATATATTCAGCCAGTCCGCCGGCTGTATTCATACCCAGGTCGTAGCCGGTTACAATAACCTCATCGCCGGGGTTAAAGTTATTTGTTTTATTTACAACCACTCCTGCGGCATCAATTCCCGGAGTGTGCGGAAAGTTGCGGGTAATACCCTTATGACCGCTTGCCGACAATGCATCTTTATAATTGAGTCCGGAGAATTTTACCTGAACGGTTACCTCATGTTGAGGCAGATTGCTCAAAGGCAATAATTTAACCGCCATTTGATATTGTCCGTTTTCATCAGGTGAAACTACCAGTGCACGATAAGTAGTATCGGGAGAAGATGCTTTCATAGATATATTTTTTGCAAAAGTAGCCATTATATTTCAGGGAAGTAAAATAAAGGATTTCACCAGTGTTTGGGATACTATGAGTTTAATTTATAATTTTGCCCGTTCAAATAACCGGAATACTTAATTTTTCAATATAAAAAACAAAAGACATGGCAATACCCATTATTAGCGCTGAGGAAGCTGCTTCGTACATCAATCATGATGATACTGTTGGTTTTAGTGGATTTACTCCTGCGGGTTCAGTAAAAGCCATACCGGTGGCATTGGGCGAGCGTGCCAAAGCGATGCATGCTCAGGGCAAACCGTTTAAAATTGGAATGATCACCGGCGCATCTACCGGAGATTCATTGGATGGTTCGCTGGCCAGAGCCGATGCCGTTAAATTCAGAACGCCCTATCAGTCCAATGCAGATATGCGTAACCTGATTAATGCAGGCAAAGCCGAATATTTTGATTCCCACTTATCAGTCGTTGGCCAGCAAATACGGTATGGCTTTTTAGGAAAAATCAATTGGGGAATTATTGAAGCCTGCGATGTTACCGAGCAGGGAGAAATTGTACTTACGACGGGAGTGGGCATTTCGCCAACAGTTTGCAAATATGCGGATCGCTTGCTTATCGAGCTGAATGCATACCATCCCAAAGGACTCAGAGGAATGCATGACCTTATGGTTGTAGCAGACCCGCCACACAGACGTGAAATTTCTATTTACAGCCCTTCTGACCGTGGTGGCGCTGAAGTAATAAAGGTTGACCCGGCAAAAATAGCAGGTATAGTGCTGACAAACCAGGCTGACGAAGTCAGCGGTTTTAGTAAAACCGATGAAGTTACCGACCAGATTGGCAGAAATGTAGCCGACTTTTTAAGTAATGAACTCAAAAACGGAGGAATACCCTCTTCGTTTTTACCGCTGCAATCAGGGGTGGGCAACATAGCCAATGCACTTCTGGCCGCGCTGGGTGAGCATCCGGGCATTCCCGATTTTGAAATGTACACAGAAGTAATTCAGGATAGTGTAATTGATTTGATGGAAAAGGGAAGGGTAAAGTTTGCCAGTGGTTGCTCCTTAACCGTTTCTCCCGAAAAGCTGGCCCACATTTACAGCAACCTGGACTTCTTCCACAAACGCATCCTGCTCCGGCCACAGGAAATTTCCAATAGTCCCGAGGTAGCGCGACGTCTGGGAATTATCTCCATCAATACCGCCATTGAGGTGGACTTGTTTGGCAACGTAAACAGCACCAACATTATGGGACGCAAGATGATGAACGGTATTGGCGGTTCGGGCGACTTTACGCGTAACGCATATATTTCCGTATTCACTTGTCCGTCTGTTGCCAAGGGTGGTAAAATCAGCGCCTTTGTGCCAATGGTATCCCATACCGACCATAGTGAACATTCAGTGCAGGTGGTCATCACAGAGCAGGGCGTTGCCGACCTTCGCGCCAAGTCGCCCAAAGCCAAAATGAAAGCCATTATTGACAACTGTGTACATCCGGATTACAAAGGTATTCTTCGCGAATACGCCGGCCTTGCAGGCGATACACATACCCCGTGTACCCTTTCTGCTGCTTTTGGTATGCATCTGGAACTGGAGAAATCCGGCGATATGCGGAATATAAATTGGGGAGAGTGCTTTAAATAACGCACGCTAATTTATATCTAATGCTAATGTTCACCTGAAGCCCGGGTTGAAATTGCTTGTGCATGATACGAAAACAATTGCTGCTTATTATTATTCTGATATATTTGGCACCTGCCGCCAACGCGCAGGTGCTGAATATTGAAAGAGAGCGGTTGAAAACCGATACTGCCGGACTGGCTGGTTCGGTGAAGGTAAACGTCAACGTGATTAAAAACGTGAAAAAGTTGACCGAAACAGGGTTCTTTTCACACCTTCAGTATAAAAAAAATCGAAGCCTGTTTTTGCTGCTTCTCGATTATAATTTAATAAAGTCGGGCAAAGACGATTTTTCCAACAATGGAATGTCTCACCTAAGATACAATTATAAAATAACTCCCGTAGTCTCTGCCGAAGCATTTGGTCAGGCGCAGTTTAACAAGGTACTGGGCATCAATTACAGGTCATTGGCCGGTGCAGGCCCGCGGTTCAAAATTCTCGGTAAACCGGGGTTCCGGTTATATGCGGGAGTGGCCTGGATGCTGGAACATGAAGAACCTGTTAAGAAAGAAGATGCACTGTTTCAAAATTCTACTGAAACCCTGCACCGGCTGAGTTCTTATGTTTCATTTACCATAAAACCGGTTGATAACCTGTTGATTACCAATACGACCTACTTTCAGCCCCGCCCCGATAAATTCAACGATTACCGCATTTCAACTGATTTATCAGCCTTTTTCAAAGTTACTAAAATCATCTCCTTCACATTTTCATATTCATACCTTTTTGATAAGGTGCCTTTTGAAGGAGTGCCAGCTCAGGTATACGCCATTAAGAACGGGCTGATTGTTGATTTTGGCAAATAAATTAAGGTCGGGTTTCCCTATGATTTGAAACGATATGAACATCACGTTGAGGAAACGGAATTTGTATGTTGTGTTCCCTGAACCTGGCGTCGATGGCATATCTGAGCTTACTCTTGATAAATTCACTTAAAAAAGCTTCATCAGTCCAAAAGAACAGTTGAAAATCCAGCGAAGACTCACCGAAGTCGTTAAAGCGAACAAAGGGTGCCGGCTCAGTCCGTATGGTCGTCATTTCTGTTGTACATTCAATCAATAAACGGGTAACCAAATCAACATCTGAACCATAGGCCACGCCAACTTTAACATAAAAACGTGTTGCGCTTTGCTCATTGCTCCAGTTAATCACTTTTTCATTGATTAATTTTGAATTGGGTATAATGGTGGTAATGTCATTGCGATCGTTGATTTTTGAAGTACGCAATCCTATAAATGTTACCCGTCCCACGATGTTATTTTCTATTTCAACAATGTCACCTACTTTTACGTTGCCCTCCATCAATAAAATAATGCCGGAAACGAGATCATTGAAAATATGTTGAATTCCAAAGCCTAAACCTACGAGTAGCGCGGCAGAACCGGCAAGCATGATATTTAAATTAACTCCAATGGC
>JAQVEI010000295.1 GCA_028697695.1 Lentimicrobiaceae bacterium | reverse complement strand
TCGAATAGGTTGGTTCTGAAATCTTACATCAGGTGAAATTTTGACAAATCTTTTATTATTCGCTCCAGTATGATCGTTTAATCCCGCATGCCCAGCTGAAAAAACATTTCTTGTTTCGTCAAAATAAAATGGTTCGACAAAATTAACAGTCATACCTGTAATTTGTTTAAGGACAAAAACCATCAATGCCGCCCCCAAGTCTGCTTCTGGAACAACAACTGAAAGAGTTTCATTCCAACCCTTGCAATAAAATCCCGGACGCAATCCTATTATTTTCAAGCGATTAATATCAACATCATTAAGAGCAATCGCGTCAAGTGCAGATTCCCTAGCTAATAAATAAAGCCCTAATGATGCACGGACGGATTCTAAAAATAGGTTTTCGTTCACATCATCACCTAAAATATATTCTTCTGCAAGATACCTGCAATAATCCATCGCTTCAGCATCGGATACTTTAGAAATCGCCTCAGCATAAGAATTATAGGTTAAAAACTTTATTTCAGGCCCAACTTCAGTGAAAAAACTATATGGATCAACATAAGTAGACCACATTAATTCATTGTAATCACCTAAAATGCCAAAATGTGCCTGCGAAACCTGCCTGGACGTTTTTGCAGCAACAGCACAAACATGAATACGCTTGATAGCTGTAGCAATTGAGCCTGTTACGATTTCTACCAGTTTATTTTGTCGCTTAAATGATCCAGAAGCTTCTAAGGTTCCAACCAGTCCACCTGCACATAGAAATTCTATGAATTGATCTTCAAAACCTGACCTTTCTGGAGTAAATACAGTGTGGTCCTTTGCCGGACAATACAACACGACAGGTAAAGATGGCATATCTCGCAAGAGGCGGACCAATGCAGCATCAGTTGACCAAGATAAAAAAACGACCAGAACTAAATCAACATCATTCTGAACAAAACAGGAAATAGATGCATGAACTTGGCTACCATCAAAGACTAATTCTTCATTAAATAATTCAAAATGCTTAGAAAGATTTTTTATTAATTCGTCAGCCTGCTGCCTTGAGCGAAATTCACAAGTTCCACCATCAGTTTCCGCCCCCAACTTCTTGAATCTTTCACAAGCCAAAAAAAATAATCCAATTTTTGGTTTCCTTTTTTTATTAACCATCATACTTTTATATTCCTGTTGCAGCATTGCCATCATGTTAAACTTTCTCAATTAACCCTTATTGCTGTTTTACTGTATTTTTAGTAAACCATAAAAATCTAATCTATTCGGAGGCAATATTATTTCCAAATAATTAGATAATTCTTTCATCTTTAAATTAACAGCTTGTATGAGGCTGAAGCAGTGTCGCGTTACTATACTTTCCAGTTTTTACTTTTCTCACTTTTATCGTCACGGCCTGAGCCATCTCAGGAAAAGGAATCGGATCACAATCCATAACATAGTCTTTTCGTGGTTTATCAAGAGTACCAGCAGCATTTAGGGCATGAACCGCCAATTGTTCTGCGCTGACATCAGCAAAACAATGAAACAGTAACCCTGCAGGCGCATTTTCAACAATCAAGTCAGGACCATCAGCCAAAGATTCTGTAATGCAGGTCGCAATCTTACGATGTAATTCCAGTTCTTCCTCTGTGGGAGCTTTATAGTCATAATTCGGTTCATCATTTTTTATCATCCGTAAAGGTGCTAAAACACGACGTCGCAATGGTCCTGTCCATTGTTCCAATTCAAGAGCTTTTACAAATCCATTTCCATATTTCTGCCAATCTCCAGATGCCTTGAATCCCCATATATCTTCAAACATTCTAGTCATTCTAAAACTTTCATCAATCTTAGCATTTTGCCCTACCCAAATAATTTTCCCTCCATTTTTGACAAAATCCTTAAACCTTTCCAACTGCTCATCAGGCATTACTGCTGCCTCATTTAGAACAATAGTATTAAAGTCTCTAAGACGCTCAAGTTCTTCCGGCAGAAGTAAATCATAAGGAACATTTTCCAGCTCACAAGCCAACATCCAAGTAGTCAGATTCTCTCGAGTCCTGCCCTCATATTCCGGATACAAATCTCTTGTCAATCGAGAAAAAAAGAAGCCTGTCCTTGCTATCTTTTTCACATTTTTATTTGAAGATCTATGAGCTTTCTCAAACTCACGTAAAGGTTTTTCCCATGGATTCAAATCGATCGGTTCACAATTCGCTGTTCCGAGATACCCAATACCAGAATTGAGTGCCAATGCCCAGCAAAATTCGACTTCATCCTTACGATGGGGATAAAACATCGCCGCAGCAGGTATTTCTCTGCAGCGTGCCAGAGCAAAACGATGATTGTGTTCAATAACCCATTCAGGCCAGGAATATCGTTTTATATGCTCAAAAGTGTTTTCTATCATTACCCAATCCAGAGCCGGCAGGAAATCAAAACAATACCCGCCTGGATTGGTCCAATAAATAGTTGTTGCACTATAATTAGGTCTAAAAAGGCTAAGTTTGAGACTTTCATAATGCTTTTTTACTTCCACATGAAATTTTCTTATCGATTCTTTTCTAAACTTCAGCCATGCAATATAATCGGGCCGATCACGTTTTTCTCTCCAAACATTCCATTCTTCTCCGCAAGGTGGTAAAGTATAGCCGCTATATTCTTTGTATTTTTCACGACAAAACTCGCAAGCACAACAGTGAGGCACATCTATTCGTTCGTTAACGTTAGGATGGTAAGCCATCTCCAAATCATCAGTCATAATTCCATCTATTCCGAGCTTGTATAAATTTTCCAGATATGCAAGATATAATGGAATAAAGTCTGGATGATTTGTACAAATCCGATTTGTGACCCATTCATCTACTATGAAAGGTTTATTGGTTATTGGATCGATTTGAAACATTTCTTTGAGATTCTTGCCATCAACTTCAATGCCATTCAGACAATTCTCAATAAATCCAGGCCAATGTTTATAAGAACCTTTTCTTTTGGCAAAAAACCTTTTTTCCATAAATTCCACTCGTTGAGGAGTGTCAGGACAAAATAGAATCACGGCAGAATGATGTTCTGTCAAATAGATATTGTGCTTATGACAAGCCTTTACCAATTTCTCTATGGTCTTGTTTATTATATCCCACCATGGATGGAATGACCATCTTACGTGTGTTATACTGAAGTCAATAATGTGATTAATACCTGTATCAGCATAATTTTTCATTGCAATATCAAAGTCGTTCTGGTTCCATTCAAATATATGCGGTTCGTCAAACCAGAAGTATGCAAATTTATGATCCCACTTATCTTGTTTTGCCATTGATTTAACAATATTATGCATCTTGTTTCCTTACTCACTATACTCTTAATATTTTAGCAATTCTTTCCAAAATCCGACACTGAAATGAATCCATCAAGCAAGATTTTGAGGCCTAACTCATAGTATCATCAGGAATATGAAAAGTTTCATCTGACAGGCTATAATAATCTAGCACAGTTCCATCATCTTTGTCGTCACGTTTTAGATCTTTAAGGTATTTAAATAAATTCGCGACATCTCGTGTACCACCGATAAAGTACCAAACAAAAACAATGACACCCACAGCGAAATTAATAACCATATACCAAAGCCAAAACAGCCCCCATGCATCATCCGAAATGTTTCCTCCCGAAATACCATAATAAATAGAACCTATCAATGCTGCTGATATCCACAACAAAATCCACGTCGTTGCCAGTAGAGCCAAAATCTTGTCATTCCGTGAAAATTCTTTATCGATACCTGTTAACCTACACCATAAAGGTACCTGAGTTTGTTCTTTTACATGCTCGCCAGTAATAGCGTATTTACCACGATGTAACATGTATTCCAAGTTAAATGGTTTTTTAGAGGTTATCAGTGAGACTATTACATAAACTGATAATGAGATTAAAGCAGCAACAAGTGTCATCTGTACACCATTCAGCGGGCATTTTGATGCTAATTGAGTAAGAATCGGAATATCAGACCATATTATACGCAAAATAAAACCGATAGTACTCAAAATTGCGCCAGTTATCAATGAACTCCACGCACCCAAGGTTGTTCCGTGTCTCCAATATAAACCACCGATGATCGCAGCTCCCGCTCCAGCCCCAAAGACCGAAGCCGTAATGTAAAAATACATCAATACATAATCACGAAACGGTATAAATGCACCGGCAATAAAAGA
>JAQVEI010000294.1 GCA_028697695.1 Lentimicrobiaceae bacterium | reverse complement strand
AATCAAAAACATAAAATTCAATACCCTGATCAATGCACTAGGGTAAGGCCTGATCATCCGTAAAACCCATAATCATGATGTCGGTTTCAGGTTTGCAAACACGCTTTACTTCAAAAGCTTCATCAGCACTAAAAACCGAAAAATGGTCTACACCGGCGGATTCGGCCAGGGGAACATATTCATCTACCCCATGTCCGTATGCATTGCTTTTAATTACACAGGATAGCTTTACACCTTCCTTGAGGATAGATCGTATGAATTCAATATTTTGATTGATGGCAGATTTGCTGATTTTTATAAAGGGTGATCTAAACATGTTAATGATCGATTTGCTTAATAATCTGATAAAAAAGCCGGCTGCCTTTAAGTATGATTTCGTCAGGGAAGTTATAAGCCGGGTTGTGAAGTTCGGGCTGGTTTAAACCGGAGCCAAACCCAAAAAGTGCACCTTTAAAGTGGTGGGTGAAATGTCCAAAATCTTCAGACCATCGAAAAGGAGTTTTTAGATTTTCAACCGTTAAATTAAGGGTGTTCGCCGCTTTAATAATTTCGCGGTTGCAATCCGGGTGATTCAGGGTAGCCGGAAAAGCTTCAACCCATTCCATTGATGTGCGAAGATGGTGATTGTCAGCTACTTTTCTTATCTCTTTTTCTGCTGATGAGCACAATGATTTAAGCTGCTTATTGGTGTGTGCCCTCAAAGTTATCATCAGTTCGGCATAACCGGGAGTTGTCCCAAAAGCGCGTTCTCCTAATTGTGCATGAATGATGGTGAGTAGCGCAAAGTCCTTGCCGGTCGAATGCGTGGGCAATAGCGGTAAACTCTGTATAAGCTGTGTAATAGCGAGGGCAGGAGAAATGGCTTTTTCGGGTTCGGCTGCATGAGCGGTGCGTCCGTTCAGCTTAACAATTAATCCGGTAGAGGCGGATGCAAAAGTATTTTCTCCAACGATTACGGATGCCAAATTGTATCCCGGGAGATTGTGCAATGCAAAAGCGTAATCGGGGATGAGTGATTCAAATTGCGGGTCGTTAATGACACGGCGGGCACCTTCACCGGTTTCTTCGGCGGGTTGAAACAGTATAATTACCTTGCCTCGTGTGGGTTTTTCGCTGGCCAGCATAGGCAATAACCCGGCTGCTATTGCCATATGGCCGTCGTGACCACATTTATGTGAAACACCGGCATTGGTGGAGCGATAATCCAAATCATCGTTGGTTTCATGAATAGGCAGGGCATCCATATCGCACCTTATTAGCAGGGTAGGGCCTGCCTCCCTTCCTTTATATAACACAGCAATGCCATGGCCTCCGAGTTGTGTTATTATTTGGTCGGGTGAATGCTGCCGTGCAAAAGTCTCGATTTTTGCTGCAGTGCCCGCCTCTTTGTCCGATAATTCAGGCGTTTGGTGTAGCTTATGACGAAGGGTAATCAGTTCTTGCTCAAGTTTTTGCCAGTTCATTTGTAGGGGTATTGGATTTGGCTTGTGCCGAAGGAAAAATATAACCAAAAAGAACAAATATTAAGGCAGAGGCGGAAATGCCAAAAATGTTGGGGTCCAATCCATAGGGTAGTGGAGGATTGAAAATAATAAGGGTAATGGTGGTGCCGCCTCCCACCAACATGGCCCACAGCGCTGCCGTTGAATTACTTCGTTTCCAATAAAAGGCACCAATAACGGGGACAAACAATCCGGAAACCATAAAAGCATAGGAGTAAAGCATCAGTTCCAGTACATTCTGCATGTTTGAAGCCAGAAAAAGGGCAAAAATGCCAAGAATCAGGGTCATAAGTTGCGATAGAATGAGTATTCTTTTGTGTGAGGAGCCGAAGCTTACAAAGCGTCCGATAATGTCAGTAACCAGGTTTCCGGAGGCTGCAATCAAACAACTGTCGGCCGTGGACATAATGGCTGAAAAGTAAGCAGACATCATTAATCCCATAAGACCTACCGGTAGTACAGTGCGCAAAAGCATAGGCAAACCCATCTCGGGATCCAGTTGATGAATGGCATCATATCCCAGGTATGCAAACATGCCCTGATCCGCTGCTACACGCGAGAACAAGCCCAGGAGCACGCCCATAAAAGCCATGAACGGATATTCAAAAATTCCGGCAATATACCATGCCCGCTGGGCTGTTTTTTTTATCGTGGCACGAAAAAATGCGCTGATATAATGTCATTCCTACAAACCATATGGGAATAATGGTAACACTCCATTTGAGGGCTTGTTGCCAGGTGAGGTTGGTAAATGAAAACATTTCCGGGCTCACAGTATCGCGGATGGCGGCGTAACCACCCACAGCGGTATAACCCAGCGGAATGTCTATGAGTATTAGTCCGGCCATAAGCACCAGCCATTGCACCGTATCGGTGTATATTACGGCTTTCATGCCACCCAAAAAAGTATAAACCACTACAATGACGCCCATGATAAGCAATGCAGTATTCATGTTCAGGCTTACAAAAGAGGCGGAAGCCAGCTTGGCACCCGCCAGTATCTGGGATGCAGTAAAGCCAATGTATCCCACAGCCGAAATGATGCCCGCGGTAAATGCCACCCGTTTGTTGTAAAGACGTGCAAAAATCTGAGGAAAGGTATAAAGCTCTTTAAAGTTTTCGAGTTTGCTTACCTTGGGAATAAGAAATACGGCGCTGAGCCAGGCCCCTATAAGACCGGTAAAAAGCATCCAACTACCCGAGAGACCCATTACAAATCCCAGGCCACCCAGCCCGATAGAAAACCCTCCACCTACATCGGTAGCCACTACCGATAAACCCACATGCAGGCTGCTCATATTACGGCCGCCAACAAAAAAGTCATCTGCATCTTTGTTGCGGCGCATAAAGTATATACCAATGCCCACCAGCAGGCACATATACAATATGAAAATACTTAGATCAATCCAATGCATTGGAAGTAAGTTTTACAACCAGTATAGATTGTCCGGTTTATTTTTTATTGTAACGCAACTCGGCATATTTACTGGTGAAACCAATGCGCTCGTATAATCTTTTGGCAGGATTTTCATATTCTACATGTAATTTCACATTGCCCGGACATTCTTTCAGGGCATGTTCCACAATTTCGCGTCCATACCCTTTACCTCTGAATTTGCTGTCAACCGCAACATACACCAGGATATGTTCGGGAATAAATTCCGACATGCCGGTATTGTTGATGATGAGGGCACCTACCATTTGGTCGCCTTCATACACGGCATAAAGAGATCCTCCCAGGCCACCGTTTAGTTCAAATGCAAAATCAATACATTTGTTAATTGCTTCCCTGGAGTCGCCAAATTCATCCAGGTGTTTGTATAAAAAATTTACATAGTCTTCACGGCTGAGATTGGAATCAAAATCAGCTTCACGGGTAATTTTTTTAAATGTTAACATCGGTTTTTAGTTAGGTTTCTGATAAATAATTGATATTCAATTATTTGTATTCGAAAAAGAGTGGCCGGAAAAAGGAGCAGGAAAATAAAAAAAACCTCCTTTAAAGGAAACTAGCCCAAGGGCACCCGGCCGGAATACTACCTTATCAATGGGTTTAATAGCGCCCTAAATAAGGTGGTTTAATGGATGATAAAACGCAAAATTAATCATTTCTGAAAAACTGACCAAGTGCAGTGCTTACTTTTCTTGTTCAGCCCGGGTTCTTTCGAGGGTAAATATATCGGCACGCCGGTCTTTTAAATTTCTGACGCTGCCATAGTTATGCAGTTCTCGCAACTGGTCAATATCTACATCCGAAATTAAAATCATTTCAGTATTGGGTGTAGCTTCTGTTTTCACTCCATTGGTAGGGAAGGCAAAATCGCAGGGGGTAAATACCATAGACTGGGCATACTGTATGTCCATATTATGTACTTTGGGTAAATTTCCTACGCTGCCGGCAATGGCTACAAAGCATTCATTTTCTATGGCCCGTGACTGGGCACAATGACGCACTCTGGAAAAGCCGTTTTGTGTATCGGTGAGGTAAGGTACAAACAAGATATCCATACCTTCGGCAGCAAGTAATCTTCCCAGTTCGGGGAATTCCACATCATAGCATATGAGAACGCCAATTTTACCACAATCTGTTTCAAAGGTTTGTAGCTGGTTTCCACCTTTCATCCCCCACACTTTTGCTTCATCGGGGGTAATGTGTAATTTCTCATACCGTTCAATAGACCCGTCGCGTTTGC
>JAQVEI010000293.1 GCA_028697695.1 Lentimicrobiaceae bacterium | reverse complement strand
CCGACGCTCTTCCGATCTTCCCGAAAAGGTAAGACTGAACAATAATTATGTGAAGCGATGGTCTTTTGGGCTCGATATCAAGATTATTGTCTTTACTTTGTTGGGGAAAAAACTAAAAGAACCCTGGTTCAACTAAATTTGTTATGAAGAACACAAGCATGATTAATGCAGAAAAAATATGGCTGTCTTCTCCTCATATGAGCGGGCAGGAAATGAAATACATTGATGAAGCATTCAAAAACAATCATGTATTCCCGCTTGGTCCCAATGTATCGAGTTTGGAGCAGGATATCATGCGTTATACCGGCTCCAAAGCCTGCACTTGTCTAATGTCAGGCACTTCGGCCATTCATTTAGCCCTCATTTTGTTAAATGTGGGAGCAGGGGATGAGGTGTTTTGTTCTTCCTTTACCTTTTCAGCTTCTGCTAATCCTATCGTATATCAGGGAGCTACTCCGGTTTTTATTGATTCGGAGCCGTCAACCTGGAACATGAGCCCTGTTCTGCTTGAAAAAGCATTGTTGAACCGAAAATTAGCGGGTAAAAAGCCCAAGGCAATCATATTGGTTCATCTTTACGGCATGCCTGCCAGGTTGGATGAAATAATGGAAATAGCTCATCGTTATGAGGTACCCGTAATAGAAGATGCTGCCGAGTCACTTGGCTCTTGCTTTAATGGACAGGCAACCGGAACGTTTGGCGAAATGGGTATTTATTCCTTCAATGGCAACAAGATTATAACCACCTCAGGAGGCGGGGCTTTGATTTCACCTCATGCAGAATATTGCCAAAAAGCTTTATTTCTTGCCACCCAGGCACGGGATGCTGCTCCCCATTATCAGCATTCACACATAGGATACAATTACCGCATGAGCAATATCTGTGCCGGCATAGGTCGCGGCCAAATGGAGGTATTAGAACAGCGGGTCGCCAAAAGACGCGAAAACTATGCTTTTTACCGGGAGAGCTTAGCTGGTATTGAAGGCATTGACTTTCATACAGCTCCCGATGAACGTTTCTTTTCCAATCATTGGCTTACTGCCATCACCATAAATCCTGAGATCACTGCCGGAGTGGATAATTTAACCATTTATCATGCATTGAATGAATTTAACATAGAAACCCGTCCGCTTTGGAAGCCCATGCACCTACAGCCAGTTTTTGAAAAATATCCGGCTTTTATCGATGGAACTTCCGATAAACTTTTTGCTACAGGCCTGTGCCTGCCATCAAGCTCAAACATCAGCGATGCAGAAAGGCTGAGAGTGGCAAATGCCATCAAACAAATAATTCACCGCAGTTAGAAATACACCATGATAAATATCGGGCAGTTTATTGGAGAGTATATTACTTTTAGAAAACAAAGCTTTTTTGAACAAGACCGATTGGAACACAGTGAAGCACTTCACCATGCCATTAATCAAAAATCGGTATTGGTTATCGGTGGCGGAGGCACTATAGGCTCTTCGTTTATTCGCCAGGTGTTAAGGTTTGAGCCGGCAAGGCTTTACGTGGTGGATTTAAGTGAGAACTATCTTACCGAACTTACGCGTGACTTGCGAAGTACTTTTGGACTTAGGGTGCCGGCCGATTACAAAACCTACCCCATCAGCTTCGACGATCCCATATTTTACCGAATACTTGAAGAGGAAGGGCCATTTGATATCGTAGCCAATTTTGCTGCACACAAGCACGTTCGCAGTGAGAAAGACCACTATTCCGTCGCTGCCCTGCTTGAAAACAATATCATTAAGGCGGTAAAGCTGCTCAATACGCTGGCAGAAGCTCCTCCCTCACATTTTTTCTGCGTTTCTACTGATAAGGCTGCCAATCCAGTAAATATCATGGGGGCCAGTAAGAAGATGATGGAGGAGGTGATACTTTCTTATTCAGATCGCTTTAAGATTACCACAGCTCGATTCGCTAATGTGGCTTTTTCTAACGGCAGTTTGCTTGCCGGATACCTGGAACGGGTTATGAAGCAGCAACCGCTCTCATGCCCGGCCGATATCCGGCGGTTCTTTGTCTCTCCGGAAGAATCAGGCCAAATTTGTTTGCTGGCATGCATACTGGGGCAATCGGGCGACATATTTTTCCCCCGCCTCGAAGAGAGTCAAATGATGAATTTTAAAGACATCACACTCAATTTTATCCGTGAAATGGGCTATGCACCTTTGTTAAGTACATCTGAAGAAGAAGCACGCCGGCAGGCTGCCCATATGGGAAGCCAAACCGGAGAATATCCTGTATATTTCTTCTCATCCGATACTTCCGGAGAAAAAAGCTTTGAAGAGTTTTATACTAAAGATGAAGAGCTTGATATGAAAACATTCTCTTCCCTGGGTGTTATAAAAAATGCGCCACGCAAATCCGAAAATGAGATAAATGCTATGTTAACCAATCTGAGCATCACACTTAAGGATGCAAGGGTTACCAAAGCCGATATTGTAAATGTAATGAGTAAATTTCTGCCGGGGTTTCATCACATTGAAACCGGTAAAAATTTGGATCAAAAAATGTAAGTATGGGTTATTCTGTTGTTAAAAGGGTCGGCGACCTGCTGTTTTCATTGGTGGGAATGTTGGTTTTTCTTCCCTTCTTTATCCCATTGGCCATCGCGTTGCGTCTTACTGGTGAAGGATATATATTTTATCTTCAGGAGCGGGTGGGCTACAAAAATCAGCCTTTTAAGATATGGAAGTTTGCTACCATGCTCAAAGCAAGTCCTTCATTGGGTACCGGAAGTATAACCCTCAAAAACGACTGGCGTTTGACTCCTATGGGCAAATATCTTCGGGGTTCCAAAGTAAACGAGATTCCTCAGCTTATAAATATATTTCTTGGAAACATGTCCGTGGTAGGTCCGCGACCTTTGATGAAAGTGGATTTTTTGAAAATGAGCCCCGAAGTTCAGGAAAGGTTTTACACCTGTAAGCCCGGGCTAACCGGAATCGCGTCTCTTATATTCCGGGATGAAGAAAAGTATTACAGCAATACTCAGATGGAACATCATGAGTTTGACCGTTTGTATATAATTCCGTTCAAGGGGGAACTGGAAGCCTGGTACGCGAAACATTGCAGTTTTACCACCGATTTGCTTATTATCCTGCTTACTGCCACCAGCATCTTTTATCCCAATCCTTCAATTGTATACAAGGCTTTTCCGGATTTACCCCAACTGCCTGAACACATTAAATTGGTTGATGAAACCAGAGCTTAAATAGTATGGGAATGATACAGATTAATTGGCCGCTGATATATAAAGAAACCAGTAAACCCCTGTGGTACCGGGTAAATATGCCCACCGGAATAAAATATATCATGCTCGTAAAAATGGACGATACTCTGGTATCCATGCCTTATTTTTCATATGCAAATCTGCAAAGCGAAACACCGGAGAAGGTAGAAGACGCACCCGTTTTTGATTATGATGGCAAGATTTTTTCCTGCCAGGACCCTGATATTCAATGGCATTTGCGATTACTTACCCCCGTTTCCGGGCATTACCACAAGGTAAAGGTGGTTTCATGGTTGTCACTGCCCCTAACGCCCGATGAGCAATTTGCCAGGTTTTCATCCAATGTAAGAAGAAAGATAAACAAGGCAACAAAAAACAACATAAAAATAGAAATAGGAGGGTCAGAACTCGTCAATAAATTTTATAGTGTTTTCTCCCACAATATGCACCGCCTGGGAGCCCCGGCAATGTCTAAAAATTTCTATAAGCGCGTAGTGGATGCATTCGGACATGATGGCTCGGTACTTATTGCCAAACATGATGGAAAAGCTATAGGAGGCGCCATTATGTTAAAACGGGGTAAGTATGCTGAGGTTTGCTGGTTTGCAACCCTTGAAGATTATAGCTCTTTTTACACAAGCTATTTCCTTTGGTGGGAATGTATTAAGCTGGCCATAAAACGGAAAAGCCGGGTGTTTAGTTTTGGCCGTAGCACACGAAATTCCGGCTCGCACTACTACAAGCAGCAATGGGGTGTTAGAAATACCACCCTGTACTGGAGCTTTTCTTATCCCTTGCGTAACGACCGGTATCCTATTGCCGGATTAAATATCCTTATGCCCAATCGCAATATACTTAGTTTCTTGTGGAAAATATCTCCATGTTTTGTTATCCGGTGGCTGGGGCCAATGGTAGCCGACCAATTTTATTAAAAGCATTAACATGAAATCATGGCAAACTGACTGGCGGCACTTCG
>JAQVEI010000292.1 GCA_028697695.1 Lentimicrobiaceae bacterium | reverse complement strand
CCCTTCTTCGGTGGTAAAAAGCACAAAGCCATTTAACTCCTGAATGCTTAACTGCTCATCACCCCGCATATAGCGATCGAATTTTGAGTTGGCCGAAATCAGCGTACGGACAAACTGTGCAATGGCCCGGTTTATATTTTCCATGGTTACCGTTTCCGAACCAAAGGCTTTATTGAACAAGTCGGGATAACCTTTAATGTTTTGAATGTAACGCTTTGTTCGGTTGGTATCACCTGCCAGCTCATCCGGTGCGACTACTGTCATCCACACGATATCCTCCAGCCTGCGCTGAGAAATATTGGCATTGGAACGTTGCACCAAACCATTCCAGAAGTAGCCGTTGTGATTCCAGACAAGATTTACCAACGGCAAAGTTACATGCCGGGTGCGCTGTCCCGTGATACCGAAAGTATGCCCACCGGTGAATACCGGATGGTCAATTCCTGCTTCAAAGGAGCGGGATTGCCGGTGACAGCTTCCGCAACTCATCAGTGAATCAAACGCACTGCGACCCGATAAGCGCCCGTCATAAAACAGATAACGGCCCAAGGCTACACCCTCCACAGTCATGGGATTTTCATCAGGAATGTTAAGCCGGGTAGGAAAGTACTGGGGTATTTCAAGGGAATAGGGAGTAGGCCGGTAAGGTGATGGTTTGGGATCATTTTTTTCACATCCTGAAAACAGGCAGATACCTAATATGAATATTGAAAAAATATGAAAACGATTCATCATGATTACAAGCTGCGTACTACAAAGATAGTTAATGTTTTCTTATTCGGGCAAATAGCAATACAATCCGCAATATTCAACAAACAGCAGATTTATCAACATATGATTTTTAACATTCCTTTGCAAACCGGGAGTGCTACTCTGTAAGAGATTGATTAGCTTTGCATCAGGAAACAGCAATGAAAAAGATTGTTCTTAACGCTTAAAAATAACATCAATGGAATTAAAACCGGGGGACAAAGTGCGCTTTTTAAATGAGAAAGCCGAAGGTGTAGTTACACGCATACTCAATAATGTTATGGTTAATGTAGCCATTGAAGACGGCTTTGAGGTGCCGGTTATGGTTAATGAACTGGTAAAAATTGATCACGGAGGTGCTGCCGGACGTTATTTTGGCGGCCCGCCTGCTCCCGGTACAGATTTTAATGTAAAGGAAACCCACAAACCTGCACACCCCGCTGCATCAGCCCCTGAGGCCAACACCAACGAACCGGAGCGTTTGTCGAATTTATACAGACAATCGGGCAAAGATACTGCCGAAGGCATTTATCTGATGTTCATGCCCCACAATCAGCAGCAGCTTATCATGGGCAATCTGGATATATATCTGGTAAACAATACCAATGCAGAACTGCTTTTTACCCTGGCTATAAAGGATGAGGATAAATTATTTTCGGGCCTGCAATACGAAGTCATCCCGCCTTTTCAAAAGTTATTGCTGGAAACCATTGATCGCGATGACATAAACTACCGGAGTCAGGGCGTGATTCAGGGGTTGTTTTTCAGAGAAGAGCGCGCTGCCTTGCCCAAACCTCTGGATGCTGAATTCAACATCCGCCCGGTGCGGTTTTACAAAGAGAATTCCTATGGTGAATTTAAACTTACAGGCGGAAAAGGAATAGTAATAAAGCTCGACGACCCATCAGCACAGGCGGCGTTTCAAACCCGTGAAGAGTTATCCAGAGCCGGAGTTGAACCTGCGCTTCAGCGTAAAGTTACCGCCATTGCACCCCCTGCTTTTATTGATGAATACCAGACCGATACCGGCGAGGCAGAAGTAGATTTGCATATTTCAGCCCTGCGTGACGACTATCCTAAAATGAACAAAGGCGAAATACTTCATTATCAGCTTAATTACTTCAGCCGTATGCTGGATAGCGCCATTACCAATCACTACCGGAAAGTTACTTTTATCCATGGTATTGGCAATGGCACCCTGAAAGCTGCCATAGTGTCAAAACTAAACGATTACGAAAATATTGAAGTACGTAATGCGCCTTTTGCCAAATTTGGAAATGGAGCCATCGACGTTATTATTCATCAAAAACAGGCCTGAATCCATACTTTGAAAGATAACGTTAAAGCTGGCCGTTCATCTTTTCAAAACCAATCCAGCCTATTACTCTGAACGGGTGCAGTGTTCATCGTGGGCATGGCACATGATTTGTTAAGGGTAATCATGTGGCTGCGATGAGCAAAAGTATTATCTTTGTTCCTCAATAGTTAACCAAACGGCAAACATGCTGCGTATTCTGTCGCCGGTCTTGTTAAAGACGGGAGGAAAGTCGGGGCAACACAGGGCACCATACTTCCCAACAGGAAGGTTCTAAAGCTGGTAGAAACAGACAGTGCCACAGAAAATAACCGTCACGAGTACTGCGTGATAAGGGTGAAAACGTGGGGTAAGAGCCCACGGCAGGCTGTGGTGACACAGTTTGCGGGCAAACCTTATGGGTTGAAAGGCCAAATATACCGGAAAGCTGTTGTTGACAACAGCAGAGAACGGCCCGTTCTTTTCCGGGGGGTAGGCCGATTGAGCCATGTAGTGATACATGGCCTGGATAAATGACAGAAAGCCGGTAAACAATGTTTTCCGGACACAGAACCCCGCTTACGCGCAGCCCGGCACCGTTTGGTTAGCTTTTTTTATTCTCCCTGCTGCACGCTGATTATAAAGCTTAACGGTAATGTAACTTTTTGGCCTGTATTTTGTTTAACTCAGGAATACACCTTTAAGTTGTCACCCTATGATAAAAAATTACATCACTCTGATATTTAGCAGTTTACTTTTATATGTTGCTGCATCCGCACCTCTTCAGCTCAAAGCTCAGGAGCCCATTCCCAACCCTGGCTTCGAAAACTGGACCAATGGCGAACCGGATGGTTGGAATACCATCAACCAGGAAATTCTGGGGACTTCTTTTACCCCGGTAACCCGTGACCAGACCAACATGCACTCCGGCACGTCGAGTGTAAAACTTGAAACCATCACCGAAAACATAATTTTTGTGGGTCCGGTAACCTTGCCGGGGATGATAACGCTGGGTGAAATAACGCTCGATATAGTCAACCTTACCGGAGACGTGAAGGGCGGCATTCCTACCTCAGGAAAGCCACAAAAATTAAGGGGATGGTTTCAATACCAACCACAACCCGCTGACTCCTGTATAATGGGCATTGCGCTTACCCGCTGGACTGGCTCCCAACGTGATACACTTGCCTATTCGTATCTGACTGTAGGCGAAACCATAAACAACTGGCAGGAGTTTACGGTTCCCGTGGAATATGAAATTAACGCCGAACCCGATAGCATGAATATTATCTTCTTCTCATCCAATTTGTTGAATGGTTCCCCCATTGCCGGAAGCAAACTCTGGGTGGATGATCTGTGGCTGGACTATGAAACGGTGTCCATAAAATTAGCAGAACAGTACCGCGACTTTTTTATCCGGTCTTCACCCGAGGGGGTGTTTATTGTAACCAACTCCACGCAACCGGCCATGGTTCAGGTGTTTAGTTTGAGTGGAACCCTGGTATATGAAGCACAGCTCAACCCACAGACAAATCAACATAAACTCTCCCTGCCGGTACTACCTTCCGGTTTGTATATTGCCCGTTATACCACAGCAACCGGCGTGCGAAAAGCGAGCAAATTTATTATTAACTAACTGTTTTAATATTTGTATAAATCAAAGAGCGGCGTATCGCTGAAAACGTCTGCTTTTTAAATACTATTTACCAACATCCGGCGTTATAAGGCCGGTAGAGTTATCAATATGCCTATGTTCATAACTCTGCGTTATAAATACCATTTGAATTGTACTATCCAGTAATTTTATAGCCCATTTTAAGTTCATGTTATGATTCGGACCTACTTCCTGAATTTTGTCTCGCTTTTACTTTTGTTCAGCTCCTCTGCTTTTGGCCAGCAAACCACTGCTAATCAGGCCCCGGCCAACGATGCGAAGATGGCTGCACATCTGTTTCATACCCAAAAATATGAGGCTGCCCGTAACCTAAGCAGCCGCCTGATACCGCCGGATGATTTGCTCATCGCCTTTGATGTTGAAAAAGATTACTACACCTCTGCATCAGCAGCCGAACTGGAGCAGGAGGATGCACCCGCTTTACTCCGGCAATTTCTGGAAAAGTATCCCGAAAACACCCGAACCAACCTTACCTGGTTCAGACTGGGGAACCTTGAA
>JAQVEI010000291.1 GCA_028697695.1 Lentimicrobiaceae bacterium | reverse complement strand
AACATCAACGGTGCAGCGCACCGGGATATTAGTAGATAATAATTAGCCGAAAAAACATTTAGGTGCAGCGCACCGAAATATTTATAGAGTGCATCGCACCGCAATATTTATAGAGTGCAGTGCACCGCAGTATTTATAGGCGCATCACACCGGGATATTTGTAGATAATAATTAGCCTACAGAACATCCAGGTGCAGAGCACCGAAATATTTATAGTGCAGCGCACCGCAATATTAGATAAAAATAAGCCGATTGAACATTTAGGTGCAGAGCACCGCAATATTTATAGTGCTGTTAAAATGTTTTTCGATTTCATCACGATTTAAATTATGATTAAACAATTGATTTAATTTTTAATTCATTGAAATCGTACATTCAAATATTGTGCAAAATTTATGAAAATTAATCTCATTACATATAAAACTCCGGTTCGCGCTTTGATTGGTGGACGGTAATAAACTCAGAGGGTGTATGTGGATTTCTCCCTAAGATTCGCATCAGTTTTGGGATTTCATTCATTTCCTTAAAATGTAGGGAAGAATCCTCATATCATAGCAGTTTTGGCTCATTTTAACAAACGTATCAAAACTCAACTATCTGCATCAGCACTATAAAGGATTTCATTGGGTTTTATTAATGTGTAGGGATCATGGAATGGAATTCCCATTAAACTCAAAAAAGGTTAATCATAAAACAAAAACCTTAACTTTACGTTATAACCTGCATGAAGAAATTTTTCTCCATAATATTAGCTGTTGTTTTGCTGGCAAGTAACATGAGTTTGACCATTGGCACCCATATATGCCACGGTGAAGCCATTGAAACCAGGATAATTTATGGAGGAACACATCTCGAGGGTTGTGGCATGGAAGATATGAATGAGTCATGCGAAATCCCCCTTCAGCATGATAATAGCTTTTCACAAGACCAATGTTGTGAAAACCAATATCAGACCGTACAAACCTCTGACGAGTTTATAAATGATTCTTTTCAGCACAACGTAAGCATTGATTTCGCACTTGCTATTGCTTATGCAGTACTAATCATTGACTCATCTCCCCAGGCTGATCGTCCTTTTAATACCGCTTACCTTCCGCCACCCCTCGAAAAGGACAAGCAAGTCCTCTTTCAGACCTTCCTTATTTGATTTTAATCTAATTTTTTGACACCATATTGCCCGAAGCAGTATGGCAGGCTGTGTTACCGTTGGTTTGCTATAAATCAGCGTACGTTCGGTAAATCAACCATTTTCGGCATAGCTGTGTTTCAATAGTTATACAATCCGTAAAACATATTAAAATCAACAACATGCTCAACAAGGTAATCCGTTACTTTTTGGAGAACAAACTGGTCACCGTTTTACTCCTGATAACTGCAGTGGCCTGGGGTATAGCTACATCTCCTTTTAACTGGGAAACAGGTTTTCTGCCCCAAGACCCGGTTCCTGTTGATGCCATCCCCGATATAGGCGAGAACCAGCAAATCGTATTTACCGAGTGGCCGGGCCGTTCGCCACAGGATATCGAAGACCAGATTTCCTACCCGCTTACCACCTATCTGCTTGGCATTCCCGGCGTAAAGTCCATCCGCAGCTCTTCCATCTTTGGCTTTTCCAGCATCTACATCATCTTCGACGACAAGGTAGAATTTTACTGGTCGCGTTTGCGGATACTGGAAAAACTGAGTTCATTGCCATCCGGCTTGTTGCCCGAAGGGGTGCAGCCTGCACTCGGTCCGGATGCTACGGCTTTGGGTCAGGTTTACTGGTACACCATCGAAGGCCGCGACAAAAACGGAAACCCCACCGGTGGCTGGGATTTGCACGAGATTCGCACGGTTCAGGATTTCTACGTGAAATACGGGCTGAATGCTACCGAAGGCGTTTCGGAGGTGGCCTCCATTGGCGGCTTTGTGCAGGAATACCAGATTGATGTGAACCCCGATGCGCTGAAAGCTTACAACATTCCGCTGAATAAAGTCATGCAGGCGGTGCAAAAGTCCAACCGCGATGTGGGCGCCAAAACCATCGAAATCAACCAGGCGGAGTATCTGGTGCGCGGATTGGGCTACATCAAAAAAGTGGAAGATATCGAAAAGGCCGTGGTTGCCGTGCAGGAGAATGTTCCCATCCGCATTCAGGACATTGGCGTGGTTTCTCTGGGCCCTGCCACCCGGAGAGGCGCGCTGGATAAAGACGGAGCTGAAGTGGCAGGTGGCGTGGTGGTGGCCCGTTATGGTGCCAACCCGCTGCAGGTAATCAACAACGTAAAAGAGAAAATCAAAGAGATTTCGCCGGGGCTACCCAAAAAGGTGCTGCCCAACGGCGTGGAAAGCCAGTTGACCATTGTGCCTTTTTACGACCGCTCCGGCCTTATCCACGAAACCTTAGGGACGCTCGAAGAAGCCATATCGCTGCAAATCCTGATTGTTATCCTGGTAGTCATCGTCATGGTGCTGAACCTGAGGGCTTCTTTTTTAATTTCCAGCCTGCTGCCCATTGCAGTGCTCATGGTGTTCATCGCCATGCGATATTTCCATGTTGATGCCAACATTGTTGCCCTTTCGGGTATTGCCATTGCCATTGGTACCATGGTCGATTTGGGGATAATCCTGTCCGAAAACATCATTAAACACCTGGATGAAGCGCCTGCCCGGCAAAAGCTCATAACTACCATTTATAACGGGGCTGCCGAGGTGAGTTCGGCCATTCTTACGGCGGTTTCCACCACCATTGTCAGTTTTATCCCGGTGTTTACGATGCAGGCTGCCGAAGGCAAACTTTTTGGGCCTCTGGCCTTTACCAAAACCTTTGCACTGATTGCTGCGCTTGTTGTTTCATTATTTTTTATGCCCATGTTGGCCCATTGGTTTTTTGGTGCAAAAATTCAAAACCAAAAATTCAAAAAGTGGCTGAACATCGCTTTGATTCCCATCGGAATTGCCGCGTTTATGGCCGGACAAACCTGGGGCGGATTGATCTTGCTGGCGTTTGGCCTGGTGGGGGTAGCGAAGACATTCGGCGGAAATCGCCTGGGTATCCATGCAGACATACCAGAAACGGGTAATAATGCCACATCCCGCAATTTAACAGTGCAACAACAATTGCAGTCAGTTGCCTTATGGGTACTCCAACATGCCGAAGTCATCATTGTGTTGATTGGAGTTGTTTGGCTGCTGGCCCGATACTGGCTTCCGCTGGGGGCTGCCAAAAGCCTGGTAATGAATGCGGTGTTTGTCGCACTTTTGGTAAGCATCATACTGGGCTTTTTCCTGATACTCGAATATTTCTACAAACCGATACTCCGTTGGTGTTTAAATCATAAAGTCACCTTCCTACTGATTCCCTCCTTTTTAATTTTGCTTGGTGCCACCAACTGGCTGGGGTTCAGCAATATTTTCGGGTTTGTGGCCAGAGGTTTCGACGGGCTTGGCTGGAATGTGCGTACCACAAAAGTATGGTCTGGATTAACACACACCTTCCCCGCCATCGGGAAAGAATTCATGCCTTCGCTCAATGAAGGCAGTTTCCTGCTGATGCCTACTTCCATGCCTCATTCAGGTTTTGAATACAACCGCAAAGTGCTGGGGCAGTTGGATATGCTGTTGACCAACATCCCCGAAGTTGAACTTACGGTAGGGAAGCTGGGAAGGGCAGAATCTGCACTCGACCCGGCACCCATCTCGATGTACGAAAACGTGATTAACTACCGGCCCGAGTTTATGCTCAATGAAAAAGGGCACCGCGTAAGGTTCAAAGTGGATGATGACGACCGTTTTGTTTTGAATACCGGCGACACGCTAAGCAATGCCGATGCCTTGCACAAAGGGGTAACCCTGGAGCAACTGGTACCCGACAGCAAAGGAAACTATTACCGCAATTGGCGGCAGGAGATCAAATCGCCCGATGATATCTGGGATGAGATTGTGAAAGTAGCGAAAATACCGGGCGTAACTTCGGCCCCCAAACTCCAGCCCATTGAAACCCGCCTGGTAATGCTGCAAACCGGAATGCGCGCCCCCATGGGGATTAAGGTATATGGCCCCGACCTGCCCACCATCGAAGCATTTGGAATGCAACTGGAAGAGGTATTGAAAGAGGTGCCTTCGGTAAAAGCCGAGGCAGTGTTTGCCGACCGCATCGTAGGTAAGCCCTACCTGCACCTGAATATTAAGCGCGATGAAATATCCCGTTACGGCCTGAATGTGGAAGATGTGCAGCAAACCATT
>JAQVEI010000290.1 GCA_028697695.1 Lentimicrobiaceae bacterium | reverse complement strand
AGATAAAATTTTTTCATGTAGGCCAGGTTTCTTGCCGAGAAACTCCTGATAAATTGTTTTGTCAATTCTGCGACGAGATATTTCAGTACCTCATCGGCATATCCGGCCATTTCCATGCCATGTTGTTCGTCCTCTACAATGTACTTCCCAATCAGAAAATAAGCATTACACATTGTCCTGTCAATGTGCCTTGATACGGAGGTTCTGGCTCCCTCAATCAAATCTCTGATTTTTCCGAGAAGCCTGGTATCAATCGTATTTTTTTGAACTTTTCCCATCGTGTTCACAAACTATATTTCTTTTTAAAATCCCAGACTCTTTTTGTATGTCTGGACGGCTTCAACCCAACGCCTTTCGTCTGTATTTTTTGGATAAAGCGATGTGAGTGATTGAGCCAGTTTCCAAAAACGGTCGTCTTTTCCTGCTCCATCCTCCACCAGAAACCGTTTTAACGCTTCCGTCCTGCCTGAGCTGAATAGCAGCATAGCCTGATGCAAACGGTCCAAGACTGTTTTACCGGCTTGCTCAACTTTGAGTTCAGGCATTTCAAATTTTGATTCTGTTTCAGGTGCGGCATTTTCTGAAAAAAGAGACAATTGAACTTCCTTCTTTTTCCTTCTTACCGGTTGTTGCTGAATGCCTGCCGAACCAAATAATTTACTGGTTCTTTCAATAACAGGTAGCAATCGGGCTTTATCACCTTTTACTTCTACCAATGTTTTTAAATCTTCCAGATTGGCTCCCAAACCCTGGGCAATTTTCCTGGCTGTGTCGTATTCCAAAGTAAAACCTCCGGTTAGTTTTCCTCCACTGCTGCTTTCTTCTTCATCATTTTCATCTTTATCATCACTTGCACCATTTTCTGATGCACCAGCGGTGAGCGTCCACAACCACATGGCAGTTAACCTTGCGTCTTCTTCCAGCCCTTGAGCCTCACCTCCGGTGAACACCATGTTCAAAGCTTCCTGGCTTACGGCTGCCCAAACTTTTTCCAAATATTCACGTAGGGTAACTACATCGCCATTGGGTTTCTCCACACTGCTGTAACGACTGAAAATTTCCAATGCCGGGCCAAGGCAGGCAAAAATAGCATCTGCACCCGCTACACCTTCGGCAGCCAAACGGGGCATCCATTCATGAATGCGTTTTGGGAGTTCTTGTTGTACATCCCGCCAATCGCCAATTTGATTTTGAATTAAGGAGCCATCTTCATTTTCTCTTGGACGGCATACTAAGTGAACTGAAGATGCAAGTGCTGCTGAACCTTGTGCTCGGACTCTATTTGCCAATTCAGTATCTATTGGCCATGATGCAGTAATCACAAAACCTGCTTCAACAATTGCATTCAGTTGTGCTTCCCATCCATCAGTAGTTTTATGAGCAAATACTACTATCGAAATACCGTCTGGTTTTAAACAAATGCGCTGACTTTGCAATGCTTCTTTCATCGTTGATTCAAAATAGGCTTTGTCTTTCCCTTTGTTTTCATCAACAATACACTCTTGAATTTTATCAGTTAACCTATCGTTAAATAATTCAGGAAGTTTTTTTGAGAGCCCTCTTTTAAGCCAAACATAAAAAAAGTCCGATATGTCTGAATAAGGAATAGCATCATAATAGGGTGGGTCAGTAAAAAGCACATCACAAGAATCTTCAGGTAAAACAGATATAGTTGCACTTGCTTTAATAGCTGTTCCTGTAGATTTAATATGCGATAATCGTTCAATAACACGAGCCATTGAACCCAAAGTAGTCGTCAAATTTCCTGCTGCTTCAGAAAAAGCGTTTGCTTCGGCATAGTCCCATAAAAAAGGAATCGCTTGCCTTGTGAATGTATGACGGATTTGGGTTTTGGTATTCTCCCACATACAAAGTGAATTGTAAATATCAGTCAATCGGCTAATTCCCATGCATAGAATTATGAAAACATCATTCTCAATTTCATTTTCTTTTTGTTTTAGAATTTTTAGATAAGTTGAAAGGACTAATAACTGCCGGCTATTAAATATTTTATCCCAAGTTATAATACCATATCCTTGAACTCCGATTCCCAAGGTTCCTCCTCGTTCACCAATTGGGATAGGCAAATTTTCATTTGGAATTAATGATACAAAAGAATCTGAAACCGAAATATATTTTTTCAGCAATGATTCTGCACTTTTAAATAATATCTTATCTGAATCTGTAGCAATTCTATAGAACCTGTTACTCTCTTCAATTACCTCAATTTTATTTAGACACTCTCTTTCTGAGTGTAGAATTGATACTATCCCGATCAGCTCAGCATTATTTGCACCACCCGATTGCAATTTTAATTGTTCTCTTACATTTTTTGCATTTGTAGTGTAACCGCATAGTGGACAGATTGCAACTCCTCTTTGTATTGTCCCTAATGCATCTTTAGATTTTATTCCGTAAACCAACTCATAATCCAACTTCTTATTTCGGGAGTCAACATTTATTCTAAAGCCGATACTCTTATCGCCTTTTTTTGCGAAATACTTGGTTCGCATTAGTGGAAATTCAATTCCACATTTAGGCCCTTCACATTTTATTTTTCTTGCCCAGATATAAGCGATAGGAGGTTCCTTAGCAATCTTTCTAAACTTCCATTGTTTAGTACCTTTTTTTAGAGTCTGTTTAATCTCCGGTTCAAACAATTCAATTACAGGCTCTTTGAATCCTAAATAATATTTGCCTAGCTCCTTTTCTGCTTCATCTTTCATCCACTGCCCCCATTTCCTGATTTCGTCAGCTAGATATTTTCCATTTTTAGGAATAATTTCCAGCTGTACTTTGTTGAGTAAAACAGGGATTGGATTAAGGTCACTTGCAAAAGCATCAGCACCGACTCTTAAGGATTCTAATGGTATTGAGCCACCACCTGCAAAAGGATCAACTACTAAAGGTTTTGCTCCTAATTGTCCACCTAAAACGAAATGAGCTGATTGAGTTAGTTGACTTGATGTAATTAAATATTCAGAATGATTACTGTTATCCCAATTTGCAAAATCAGCAATAAAATCAAGTAAGAGAGTTCTAAGAAAAGTTTTATTCTCAATCAGACTTTTGTCGTGATTAACTTTGATAAAATGTTCAATACTATCTTTGCTTAGAAGGGACAAGTGTTCGTTGTCGCTCCATTTAATCATTTCCTTTTGGGCAAACTCAATGAACTCTTTCGGGCAAAGTGGGTCAGCCGGGTCGGGCCATAAGGAAGCACACAATACCGCCCGACAAGCTGCTAATGGCCGCCTTGCCCACCAAATATGTAAAGTAGAGATATGCCCATGGCGGATGGATTTTTCTCTCCGTGCATGAGCCGAAATGCGTTTTATTGGGAGGTCAACTTCTATTAATCGTTTTGGGTAAAGCATTTTAATTCTTCGTTGCGGAGTTAATAATTACATCTGACTTAAGTTGGTAATGCTCCACCTTCACAATAGGCTGCCAACCCAATAAAGCAGGGTCTTTAACGATGTGCAATTCCGGTTGGGTAGCACAGTTATACACCACATATAAATAGAAATCTTTCTTTAAGCGCTGTGCGGTTTTGTATTCGTTGCTGGTTAAAGCCACTTCACCAATAAACGAACGGCCTTTTACTTCAATAAACTTCACATCAATGGCAGTGAGCGGGTCTTCGGGGTGTGGCTTGCGGCTAATCAAGTCAAAGCCCCGGTTTTCGCTTTCCACACTCTGCACTTCATAGCCCAATGCCTGTTCGTGTTCTATGGTTTTTTGCACGGCAATTTTTTCAATTTCGGCATCACTTACCATTCCTTTTATTTCGGGTTTTTCCCGGTCGGGATGCGGCAATACCCATGCAGTACCCAAATGCTGTGTGGATGAAATGGTGCATTGGCGTTCTTTGGCTAAATCGCTTTTTCGGTGTTCAAGCCGGTTGGTTAATTCCAGAATCCGGTTTTCGGTTTGTGAAATATTTGAAGCCAGATATGGGTTTTTATCTCCGTCAATCTGGGCCTGTATGTATTCACCCAGTTTATCATTTTGCTTTTTAATGAGTTCGTTCAAACTTAATTCCAAATGTTTTTCAATGGTATTGGTTTCTTTCAGACGTTCCTGCTGCACTTCATGCAAATAGTCGTTCAGTGCAGAATTTACAAGGTATTGTTCCAAATCAACTCGGTCAGGCAGTGTGCTGTCATCCGGCAAGGCAATTTGTTCTTTGGCAGGGATGATATCAAGAAATACAGTTGGCTGCTTTACG